>JBDLJJ010000108.1:0-9444 GCA_039714435.1 Gemmatimonadota bacterium
GCCGCGCTCGAGTGGTCACGGAGCCGCCTCATCGGCGAATCGAGGCTCGAGCTCCACGCCCAGTCCGTCGGCCATGCGATTCACGAATCCGAAGTAGGCCGCTATCGCGCAGATGTCATGGATGGCCCGATCGTCGAAGCCGTGCTCACGAAGCCGCGCCACGTCATCCGCGTTCATGGCTCCCGGGGTGAGGGTCAGCTTCACCGAATAGTCGAGCATGGCCTGATCGGCCGGCGAAAGGTCGGCCTGTGTGTAATCCTCAGCCAGGGCCCGAACGAGCGCGTCGCGCTCGGCTTCCGGCATGCCGCGTACCCGCATGATTTCACGGAGCCCCGCCCCGTGGTGGACAATTCAGTAATGGCAATCGTTGGCGGCCGACACGGCGACCGCGATCATCTCGCGTTGCTCGCGCCGCAGCGGGCCTCGGGCCCTCATCAGCTCGATGAACAGATCGAAGTGCTGTCGCATCACCCGACTGTGAACTCTGTGGATCTGCACGATGTTGTCCTGATCCGGAACCTCGTCCTCTGCCGGGATCTCCGACTCTCGTGCGTAGTCTATCAGGGCCATGCTCGCCGTCTTCCTTTGCCGTACTTCGTCTGGTGGGCCTCCAGTGCGTCCCGTACCATGGCACCCCATGAGCATACTCGCCATTGCCTTCGGGTTCCTGGTCGGCGTGTCCCTGGGTCTTCTGGGAGGCGGAGGTTCGACCCTCGCCGTGCCCATTCTCGTATACGTGGCCGGGTACGACCCCAAGCAGGCGATCGCCATGAGCCTGGCCATCGTTGGGACCACGGCGCTACTCGGAACGCTGACGCACGCGAGTCATGGCAGGGTATCCTGGAGAGTGGCGGGATTTTTCGCTCCCCTGGCCATGGTGGGAACGTTTGGTGGGGCCCGATTGTCAGTGTATTTCAGCGGGACGGCCCAGTTGACTCTGTTCGCGATTGTCATGCTCGTGGGCGCGGGCTTGATGTTCCGGGGCCGGCTCTCGGACTCGCTGCCAGAGGAAGACCTACGGCCGTCCCTGAGTGTGGCCTGGTCGGCGGCTATCGCGGCCCAGGGACTTGTAGTAGGCGTTCTGACAGGTCTCGTCGGCGTTGGCGGCGGCTTCATGATCGTACCGGCTCTGGTGCTGCTGGCCGGCCTGTCCATGAAGGATGCCGTCGGCACTTCGCTGCTGATCATCGCCCTGAAATCAGCCGCCGGCTTCGTCGGTTATCTGAGCCTGGTAGAGGTGGATTGGATCTTCCTCGCTCTGTTTACCGCCGTAGCGGCGATGGGGATCCTGGTCGGCACGCGGTTGGTGCGGCATTTTTCTCAGTCGGGCCTGCGCCGATCGTTCGCGGTGTTCCTGGTTGTCATGGCGGTATTGATCTTGTATCAGAACCGTGACGTATTCTTCTTCTCCGGTGTGTGAGGGGGTCAGAGTGTCGAGTCCGCTGAATCTCGCCGTCATGGCTTCTGTGGCGGCTCTCGTCGTCGCCATCCCCGTGCCGGCGGCTTCTCATGCGCAGCAGGACCCGACCGGTTATGTGGGCACAACGACGGCCGACGAGCTGCTCGTGCTCTCGGCCGGTGCGGACCTCAGGTCTTTTCGTCATTCAGTGGGTCTTCCGCCCGACACTTTGCTGGAGGTAATGAACGACCAGGCCTTCGCCCTGGCTACGTGCGGCGTTGAGTGGAGCGAGGACGGGGGCTGGCTTCTGCAGCCGGGCCGGCTGTCGGAGCATCCGGACCATCTCTACGCCGGGCACTCCCGGATTCCCGACGCGCCTCAATGCTCCGCCGCGGAGTCCGACGACCCGGCCTGCCAACTGGAGCCTGCGCCTGTGGCCGGAATCGGAATGGACGTCAGCCATTTCCTGGCCAAATGGCCGTTCTTCTTCCGGGTGTTCATGGAGGCCAGCTTTGATTCGCCGCGGCGAGCGGCTCATTACCGGGCCTTGCTGTTCGGCATCGAGGCTCAACTCTTCGGCACTGTTCTGACGCCTCCGGATGACTCCTCCCGGGTATTTCGCCTCACCAACTACATGGACGGTACTGACGGCATCTACCGCTGGAACTATCAGGACCGAGGTCGCGATTGGGGATATGAGCCGGGCGGCCTGTCCGGGACTCCTTTCTACAGCTCGCTCGCATTCATAGACAGCCCTCGCATCGACCGACTCTATCGGGATATCGAGTCGCTCTATCCGTATGAACCGGGTGGCCTGGTAAGCCGCCGGAACGTGGAGAACGGCAGGCTTCTGGTTCGTCTGTCGCAGAAACTCAACTTCAGTGGGCTGGGCGGTGAGGGACTCTGGATAGACGAAGAGGACAGGCGGCTGTTCGCCTCGCGGTTCGAGCCCGCGCTACTGGCTGACGACGCCTGGATTGGACGCAACGCCTATTCCGGAGTGGTAGGCGAGAGACAAGTTGTCCTGCACGCCGCTTTCCTGAATAACGTGCCCCAATGGCAAGCGGCGTTTGCAGACCACTTCCGGGCCTTCGTGGCCGATGTCGTAGATGATTGGCCCGGAACGTCCAGATACGATCAGCGGCACCAGCTGGCTTTCGCGGCCCGCTATCTGGCGCTGGCTGCCCGGTACGGACGCTCAGGCGACATTCCGGCCGGGCTGGTCCGCTACGTGGAGGACGTCGTACTCGAGGCCTATTCGGGTAACAATGAACCCGTATCCAGGACAGGCTGGGGAGAGCCGCGCTTCACCAACTACCGCGACTGGATCGACTGGAAGCTGGACTACAACCGCTGCGCTCCGAGCTGGAAATAGCCCGCGTCTAGTAGCCGGCTGCTAGTCGCCGGCTACTAGTAACCGGCGACTAGATGCCCGTTTCGATGGCCGGCCCGCGCTACGGGACGGTGCGGGAAATGTCCTGGTAGGCTTCACGAGCCACTTTGACCGCCAGCTTGGCGACGAGTTCGTCCTCCACCGCCGCGTACTGATCGGCGAGCCAGTCGTCCTCGAACAGGCGGCGCTGGCCGCGCGATAGCTGCAGGTCCCGTACGTCGCCGTCGAATTCACCGCGCTCGAAATCGCCCTTGGCCGAGGCGCGAACATGGCCGCCGCCGACTCTGCGGCGAGAGTGCGCGTCCACCAGGGCGAACTCCAATCCCACCTCCATGCGCAGCGATCCCTCGATCTCCGTGAACGTGGCATCGGAGCCGTCACGTGTCTTCACTGCGCGCGGGCGCTCCCGAACGTTGCTCTCCAGCGATTCGAACTCATCGAGTTCGCCCACGAGTACCAGATCCACGCCCACGGAACGGCCGATGCGCGCGGCCTCATGGTCGGTGAGAGCCGAACGGCGCCGGCCATTACGGCGAAGTTCGCGCCGAATAAGAATGGGGTCAGCGGAGGCCACCATGAGAGGAGCGTGGGACCAGTGATCTAGCTCCAGAACGTCATTCAACTCTTCCGCGAAGTCGCTGGACGGCGCCTCTGCGGTGGTCAGATCGAGGATCGGGGTGAACGCGACCCATACGGTGCCGCCCTCGACGGCCTGCGCGCGAAGGTCGAGGGCCTGCGCGATGTGCGGACTGTCCTGTCCGGCCAGCAGGGCCAGGGCCTCGTCGGAACGCTGGACGGCGGCTCGAAAATGACCAGCCAGCATCTCCTCGTGCCCCCAGCCGATCAGTCCTTCCGCGTGCGACGTTCGTGCCGCCTCGAGTTGGTCATAGGTCGGCTCGAAACCCTCCACCTGAGCGAAGGCTCCTACCGCTTCGCCCCAGCGGCCTTCCGCCAGAGCGCTGTCTCCGGTATCGAGGAGCTGCGTTACCGCGTCCTCGAAGCGGCTGCCCCGAAGCAGGGCGTAATCATCTGCTGTGGGGAGTAGAACGCCGACACCGGAAGCTTCGGCCAGGAGCCGATCGGCCACCAGGAACTGCTGGGCAGCCGACACGGCGTAGCCGGACTCGTGTGACACTCGCGAGTCTTCGAGATAGCCCTGAATGGCCAGACCACCGACATTCCGCAGTCGATCCCGGACGTCTGGCTGGTTCGGCTCTTTCTCCAGCGACTGGATATAGCGCGCGGCAGCTTCCGCATAACGCCCGGCGTTCTCGAGCTCGACACCCTGCTCGTAACGCTTCTGCGCTCCTGCGCATCCGGCTAACAGGAGGACGCACATTGCCAGACCCCAACGGGAATTGCTGCTCTTTCGGCTACGTTCGGTGCGCACGACTCACCTCGCTCTGTTTTCGGCCTCTCCTAAGCCGCTACAAGCTCTGCGCGCACCTTTCTCAAGGCTTCCGCGGGGTGATCCGCCCCGGTAATCGCCCGGCCGACGACGATAAAGTCAGCTCCGGCCTGGGCTGCGACGCTGGGTGTAGCGACTCTTTTTTGATCGTCCGCTCCCATATTGGCAAGACGAATGCCAGGAGTCGCTACGAGGAAATCTTCGCCGCACGAGAGCTTTATGGCGCGGCATTCCGCGACCGACGAAATGACGCCGTCGATGCCACTCTCACGCGCCAGTCCCGCCAGGCGGCCCACGGCGGCCTCGACCTCTGCGCCGGGCCCCATCACAGCCGCCATTTCGGCGTCATCGAGAGACGTAAGCACGGTGACGGCCAGAAGTTTGAGGGTGCCAGCGCTCGCTTCGCCGGCCGCTTGGGCGGCGGCGCGCAGCATCGACTCGCCCCCGCTGGCATGCACGGTGAGCAGTCTGGCTCCGAGCGAGGCGACGTTTCGGACCGCGCCGGCCACCGTGTTGGGGATGTCGTGCAGCTTGAGATCGAGAAAGACGTTGCGGCCCTCATCCACGAAACGCCCCACGATAGCCGGCCCCTCCCGGGCGAATAGCTCGAGGCCGATCTTTATCCATGCGTCAGCCGGCAGGCTGTCGACGAGGGCGACAGCGGCCGTGGCCTCCGGCACGTCAATGGCGACGATGACTTCAGGTTTCATGTGTTCCGGTTCCGGGTTGCTCAGGCTGAAGGGATCTGAAGCGAGCCGACCAGGGCGGCCAGGTCGGGCTCGGGCTGCCGGAGCACGAACTCTTCGATGCCCCGCGTGACGTCCGCGGCGACCGCCGGATCAATGAACAGAGCGGTGCCGATCTGAATCAGATCCGCTCCGGCCAGGATGTACTGAAGGGCATCCGCCGCCGATCTGATGCCACCCACCCCAATGATAGGAATGGAGACCGCGGCAGCTGCTTTCCAGGTCAGATACACGCCCATCGGAAGGATGGACGGTCCGCTGACTCCGCCTGAGACGTTCCCGATTACGGGACGGCGGCGCTCCACGTCGATCAGCATGCCGGGAAACGTGTTGATGGCGCTCAGTCCGTCGGCGCCCTCTTGTTCGCATACGCGCGCATACAGGCCGATGTCCGGAACGTTGGGCGTGAGTTTGACGATGAGCGGACGCTCCGTCTCCTGGCGCAGTCGAGCTACCAGCCCGGCGAGAGCTTGCTCGTCGGTACCGTACAGGGTTCCCCCCTTAACGTTGGGGCAAGAGACGTTTATTTCGTAGCCGGCGACTCCTTCCTCCCCTTCCAGGCCGGCCACCACGGCGGCGAAGTCGTCCACCGAATCGCCGACGACGTTGACCAGGACCTGGGCCCGTTGAAGATGGTCGCGCAGCCAGGGTAGCTTTTCGGCCCGAAACCTGGCCAGCCCGACGTTGGCGAGCCCGATCGCGTTGATCATGCCGCCCGGCGTTTCGGCGATTCGATGAGTCGGGTTTCCCGGTCTCGGCTCCAGGCTGACGGCCTTGGTTACGAGACCGCCCAGGTCATCGAGAGGAATTAGGCCGGCGTATTCCTCTCCGTAGCCGCAGGTACCGGAGGCCAGAAGCACCGGCCCCTGGAACCGGAGACCGAAAACCGTTTGGGCCAGAACAGAGCCGGCCATCAGCGCCCCCAGTCGAGGTCCGCCGCGTTGAACACGGGACCCTCGGTACACGACTTCCGCCAGCTCCCGTCCGCCGCCCGAACGACACACCCCTGGCACGTTCCCACGCCGCAGCCCATATGCTCTTCGACAGACACTTGGAGAGGCATATCGTGCTCCCGCGTGAACTGAAACAGGGCGTGAAGCATAGGCGTCGGCCCACAGCCCAGGACCGTGGTGTCCACGGCCGGGGTCAGGCCTTCGAGCACGCGGCCAGCGTTGCCGGCGCCGCCGTCCTCGGTCCAGATCTCCGCCTCCGTCCCGCACAGTGACTCGATCAGGGCCGGGTCGAACACGCGGCTGGCGTCACGCTCGCCGTACAGCAGCGATACGTCCAGTCCCGCACGGCGGGCCTGGCCGACCAGAAACAGGAACGGAGCCAGGCCCACGCCCCCGGCGACGCAGATCACGGGCTCATCCGGGCCAAACTGAAACGGCCTTCCAAGCGGACCCAGGAGAAGGACTTCTTCGCCAAGGTGTAGACGGGCCAGACGCGCCGTACCGCTCCCGAACTCACGCACCAGCAACCCGACTCGGCCAGCGTCTGAGCGCCAGGCGACTGAGAACGGGCGGGGCAGGAGCGGCGCTCCCGTGTTGCCGCACCCGAATCCGACCATGACGAATTGGCCTGGTTCGCTGGCCCGGGCGATATCGGGACTGTCCAGCTCGATCCACCAGGTTTCCTCGGCCACCAGCTGTTTGTCGGCCACCGGCGCCCACGCACGGATGGGCGGACTCAGTTGGCGAGCTCCGGTTCTTGCCCTTCGACGTTCGTAGTGTCCGAAGGGTTCGGGAGCGAATCTGTGGGCTGTTCAAGGGCGGATGGATCGAAGAGACCGCGGATCTGTCTGATCCGCGCGGCGAGCGCGACTTCGGCGGCCGAGTAGGCGGAGTCAGACCGCGTGTCCGATATCCGGCTGCTGGCCCGAACGTACGGATCGTCCTGCGGCAATCCCGACAGGAGCTGCCGCAGCTGTGCGTTCGTCAGAGAACCGGCCTCGGCGGCGCCCTCGGCTTCCGGCAGGGTAAGGGCGGCCAGGATGGCTTTCGACCGCCAGGCAGGTGGCGGGGTTTCCTGCACATACTGCTCGTACAACGATCTCGCCACGCGCCGCGCCCCGATCTGTTCGGAGGCTACTTCGGCGGCCCGGAGCAGTGCTTCGGCGGCGCCAGACCCCCGGCTGCTATGGGCGCCTATCAGATCATCGAACAGGCCAACGGACTCCGACAGGGCCAGCGCCGGCTGCCTGATTTTCGGCCCGCCCAGCGCCTGGGCTGTCTGCAGGTTGCCAAGCTGCTCGGAAATCTCGCCCGCTGTGGCGGCGTTGCGGGTACGTAGCCGGGCTACGTGGTACGCCGCTTCTGCTCCGGCCTGCGTGCGTGGAGCGGCCTCGATCGAAGCCTCATACTGCGACAGCGCCGCAGCTTCATCGCCGGCCGTGGAGCTGGCGTTGCCGCGCAGAAGAAGATGCAGCGACCGTCTCGCTCCCGTGAGCGTCGGACTCTCCAGCTTCGCTGCCAGCGCGGAGCTGACGTCCCGCGGAGCCAGCCGCGTCAGGGTATCGACCTGAGCCCGGAGGGGTGCGTTGGCGGCCGGCGCCGGATCTGTGGCGAGTACTTCGGCGATGATCCCGGCCGCCTCAGCGTAGTCCCCCGTCCCGACCAGGGCCCGAGATAGATCGAGTCCAGCATCGGCTGACAGGGCAACCGCCGACACAGCGGATCTGAGATCGGCTGCCGCCTCGGCCGGACGCCCCAGTGCGAGCCGCGCCTGCCCCCTGGAATAGAGGAAATAGGCGCGATCCTCGGACTCCAGATCGCCGTTCAGCGCTGCGCTCAGCAGCGAATCGGCTGCCGCGTACTCCTGGAGCCGGCCACGGGCGACCCCCGCCAGGCCAGCCGCGGCATGCCACAGGGCCGAGTCGCCGGCCGTCGTCCGGGCCCGGTCCGCGCTGGCCGCGGCGGCGGGCCACAACTCACGCGCCAGTTCGGACCGCGACTTGAGGAGAGCCGCGTCGTCGGCCCATTTACTGTCCGGATGATTGGCCAGAATTCGGGACGTCTTGGCAATAACGCTGTCGTAGCTCACCCGGGCCGAGGCGGTGCTGTTGGCGGCGCTCTGCTCGCGGGCCTTGGCGTACTCGGCGTTGGCGTTGTACATGGCGTTGTAGTAGACGCATCCGGACGACAGCCCAGCCGCCAGCCCAGCCGTCAGCAGCAGTCCAGCTCGTGTCACCCCGTTCCCTCCATAGCGGCCCGTTGACGCTCGATCGTACCAAAGTACTCGGTGATGGACTTGGCCATGGCGCGTGCCATGCGGCGCTGGCCGTCGCGGCTGGTCAACAGCCGTTCCTCGTCCCGATTCGTGATGAAACCCAGTTCAACCAGAACGGCCGGCATGCGGCCGGTGGCGTTCACCAGCACCCGAAACACGTCCGTTTTCACGCCTCGGTCCCGGCTGTGGCCAACGGAACGGAAGCCGTTCTGAATATACCCTGCCAGTCGCCGCGAACCATTGAGGTTGTCGTCACGATCGAGCCCGGCCAGGATGAACTCGATCTCGTCCAGGTCGTCGGTTCGTTTTCCCTCCAATGCCAGGACGCTGTTCTCACGAATGGCTACCTGTCTGGACTCTTCAGATTTCCGCATCCCCAGATAATAGGTCTCGAACCCTCTGGCCCGCGTTCGCCCCCCGACCTCGGCATTCACATGGATGGACACGAACAGGTCGGCGTCCCTGCGGTCGGCGATGCGAGGCCGCTCCTCCAGCTCGACGAAACGATCCCTGGTGCGCGTGAGTGAAGCATCGAATTCGTCTGACTCAGACAGTGCCGCCTGCAGCTGGAGGGCTACCGCCAGAGCGACGTCCTTCTCCCGCGCCCCGGTCTGTCTATTTCGGGTGCCGGGGTCCTTTCCACCGTGTCCCGGGTCGATCACCACTCGCCACGGACCAGCACGGCGAGCATCGGACACAGGAGCCGGCTCCGCGGCAGATGGGAAGCTCACGGGCTGGGCGGAAACCGCGCCCTGGCCCGCGCCCAATCGGCTCAGAAGCTGGAGAGGCACCCACAGCGAACCGCCCTCTGCATACGGCGTATTGGCCAGAACCTCCACGGAAGTGCCCACACGGACGAACGGGGATCCGGCCCGAAGGGTTACCCGGCGCCCCCTCGACACCGCGGCGCCGACGGTGCCGTCAGACCACGGGGCAGACAGCAATCCGCGCGGGATCGCCTCCCACCGAACAGCCTGGAAACCGTGTCCCCGGACGGCCGCTACCTGGTAGACGATTCCATCGCCCACTACCTCGGCCCCCTGGGGCACGGGCTGGGCCGGCGCGGGCGCCGCGGCCGCGCTCCCGGCCAACAGCGCACCCGCTGCCAGAAAAAACCTGGATACCTGATAAATCGGCCGCTTCACCAGTCCGTATCCCCTACGTTCTATCCGTCCCAAGCGCACGATCGACCTCCCGCTTCATGTCGGCGCGTTTCAGCGCCTGACGTTTGTCGTGCAGCTTCTTCCCCCGGGCCAGCGCCAGCGTCACC
>JBDLJJ010000109.1:0-9427 GCA_039714435.1 Gemmatimonadota bacterium
GATCGAAGAACTGACGGACCTCCGCCTCGCTGGGCTCCACATCGGCGAACAGTATGCTGTCCCGGAAGAAGTCCACGGCGACCGCGGCCAGGTAGCGCCTCTCTTCCAGCAGCGACGTGTAATCGAGCGAGTGCGTGGTATCCGGCGAACCGTACGCTCCCACTAGCCTGACGTAATCGGTCCACAGGATGGCGAGCTGCTCAGCCCAGTGTCCGGTCATGGCGGAGTCAGGCATGGGCGACTCGGCGATCAACGTGCCCAGGTCTCCCGCCGAAAGCCGCGCCGCGCCCACCGTGGCGGCGGCTCGTGAATGGGACGTCAGGCCCGCATCCAATACGCCGCACGAGGCCGACAGCCCGGCCGTAAACGCGACAAGGGCCGCGAGCTTCATTCTATCCATCAGAACTCCGTATCTAGATTCAAGCGGTCGAGCGCCAGCACCAGTGTTGGCGCCAGCGGTTCAGTTCCAGCGTTCGTCAGCACCAAGGATAATGGATCTGTACGCCGCACTTCAACCGCGATTTGCCGGTCCGCCAGCGCTCCGCTCAACCTGGCCAGGCGCGGGATCGCGCCGGCCCGGAAATTCAGCCGCGCCGATTCCTCCGACACGCGTATCGAATCCACCTCCAGCTTCCGGCTCAGGAGCTTGAGCCGGGTAGAATCGAGCAGTACGGAGACGGCCTCCGGTGGCGGTCCGAAGCGGTCTCGCAGTTCCGCCTCCAGGTCGTCTACCTCCGTCGAACGGACAAGTCCGGCCAGCCTGCGGTACAGATGCATTTTCTGTTGCGAGTCCTCTATATACTCGTCGGGAAGAAGCGCGTCACCCTCCAGCCATATCTGAGCGGGCGTTCGCTCCTCCTCGGACGGCTCTCCCTGCAGTCGTCCGACAGCCTTGCGCAGCAGTCTCTGATACGCGTCGAACCCGACCGCCTGGGCGAATCCCGACTGGCTGGCTCCCAGGAGATTACCGGCGCCCCGTAGCTTAAGATCCGTCAAAGCCACGTCGTACCCGGAACCGAGCCCCGTGTGATGCTCCAGAACGCGGAGCCGCTGAACCGCGTCGGGGGTCACGTTGGGTGGCACCAGGAGGTAGCAATACGCGCGGTGGTGGGATCGGCCCACGCGGCCTCTGAGCTGGTAGAGCTGCGCCAGTCCGAACCTGTCGGCCCGGTTTACTATCATCGTATTGGCGCTGGGAATGTCCAGCCCGTTTTCAATTATCGAGGTGGAGACCAGCACATCGATCTCCCCTGTCATGAGATCGTCCATGGTCCGCTGAAGCACTCGTTCGTTCAAGCGGCCGTGGGCCACTGATACCCGGGCGTCAGGAACCAGGCGCTGCGCGCGCTCCGCCAGCGCGTAGATCGAATCGATCCGGTCATGGACGAAGAAGATCTGCCCGCCCCGGTCCAACTCGCGCCTCATAGCGTCGCGAAGCACCGCATCACTCCAGCCCAGCACATGCGTGATGACCGGCATCCGGTCTCGGGGCGGCGTATCGATCCGCGACATGTCCCTGAGTCCGCTCAGCGCGAGCTGCAGGGTTCTCGGAATCGGCGTAGCGGTCAGCGTCAGTACGTCGACCGAGCGCTTGAGCTCCTTGAGTCTCTCCTTGTGTTTCACTCCGAATCGTTGTTCCTCGTCGATCACCAGAAGGCCGAGATCGTGAAAAACCACATCGGCGGAGAGAAGCCGGTGCGTGCCGATCACGATATCTACCTGTCCCTCTTTCAACCCTTGCAGCACCTGTTTTTGCTGACCGGGCGAGCGCAGACGAGACAGAGCCTCGATGCGGACGGGAAAGCCCGCCAGACGGCCGCCGAATGTGTGGCTGTGTTGCTCGGCGAGAATGGTAGTAGGGGCAAGAACGGCTACCTGCTTGCCGTCCTGCACTGCCTTGAAAGCGGCCCGGATCGCTACTTCCGTCTTGCCGTAGCCCACGTCGCCACACACCAGGCGGTCCATAATGGCGGGCTGTTCCATGTCGGCCCGCGTGTCTTCCCAGGCCCGCCGCTGGTCCTCGGTGTCCTCGTACAGGAATGCGGACTCCATCTCGCGCTGCCAGCGCGTTTCCGTCCCGAAAGCGAAGCCCGGTTTCACCTGCCGGTGTGCGTACAGATCTGTCAGCTCCGCCGCCATCTGCCTAATGGACGCTTCTGTCTTCTGCTTGAGAGCCGTCCAACGTTTGCCACCTACCTTGTGCAGCTTCGGCGGCGCAGCCTCGTCGCCCACGTCTCCCACCGCCGTCCAGCGCTCCACGAGATCGAGCCTGTAATGCGGGACGCGCAGGATCTCGCCGTCAGCATACTCGATCTTCAGAGTCTCAATGGACTCTCCGCCGGCCTCTACCTTTTCCAGGCCCCGGTATCGGCCGATGCCGTGTTCCATGTGAACCACGTAGTCACCCGCCGCGAGCGAGTTGATGCTCTCAATCGTGGCGGCTGTTCCAAGCCGTCCGGACCGCCGCAGGCGACGCGCACGGCGGAAAATCTCGTGGTCGGTCAGAACCAGCAGGCCCTCCGGTCCGCCCAGCCGGAAGCCGCCCTGAAGCGAGCCGAGGGCCAGGCGGGCGGACGTCGCGAGCCTGCGGCCCGCCAGCTCTTCTAGAATTTCCTCCAGCCGTGCCAGCTGACCGTCGTTGTCACACAGGATCAGGAGCTCCTCACCGGCCTGCTGGCTCGAGCGCACCTCCGCGAGCAGACGCTGCATGTCGCGGTCGATCGTAGGCGGCTCCTGTATTCCGAAGTCGAGGTCCGGATTCTCCCCGCCCTCCACCACCACAATCCCGCCCAAAGCTGCCAGGCGGTCCGAACATTCGTCCGGCGGCATGACCAGAGCGTCAGCCGGCAGCGCGTCCTCCCGGTCGAGGTCAGCCCGTGCTTCTGTCGTCTCCGTCCACAGCTGGCGCCGAAGCTCCGATCCTCCGCTTCCCAGTTCGATGATCAGGGCGGAGTCCGGGATCAGTTCCAGCAGGCACATGCGCTCCACTTCCGGCCCGCCGTCCGTGGCGGATTCGCCAGTCTCTTCATGAAACAGGCCGGACCGGAGGTCTACTGGCAGCACTGCGGCCTGGTCCAGGGTTGCGGTGGATCTCTGGGTCAGCGGGTCGAAGCGCCGAAGAGATCCGACCCGTCCGTCCCATAGCTCGATCCTGAGGGGCAGAGGATCCCCGAACGGAAACACGTCCACGATCGTGCCTCGCAGGGCGTAATCCCCCAGCTCTCCTACGCTGGCGGTCCTCTGGAAGCCGCGCCGCTCCAGTTCGGCGGCGAGTTCGCCGCGTTCCAGCTCCATATCCGGCCGGAGTTCCAGCCCGAAGTCCTCCGCCGGTCCCACTGGCGAGCGTTCGACGAGACCTCTGGCCGTGGTCGCGATCACCCGGGCCCGCTCGGTGAGGAGCGCCGCCACGGCGTTGGCCCGCTGGGCTGAGATCTCGACGTGGGGATCCTGGTCCTCATAGGGCAGCGATTCGCGCTGGGGCAGCGTTACGCAAACCGGCGCCCCGGAGATGGTCTCGATGTCCGCCCGGAGCGCATCGGCTTCGGCAGGTGTCCGCGTGACGAGAACGATGACGCCAGGCTCAGAGCGCCCGCCCGCACCGGGCTGCCGGCCCGCCAGAGCGCTGACGACACCGGCCAGCGCCGCTCCCGGAAGCCCCGTCGCCTTGAGGTGCTCTCCGGCGGTGGGCCAGCGAAGCGAGACCGAGGACCGCTCGAGGAGTCTCTGAAACTGATCGAGGAGGAACGGCGTCAAGTCAGCTGACCTCGGCGGTTCCGAGCCCCGCGCGCCGCGCCGAATCAGCCGGCGGAGAGGCGACCCAGGCCTCGGTAAGGGCCAGGAGCAATACCGCGAACAGAAGCCAGGGGCTGATGTCGGCCCCCCGGCGACTCTGGAAGATAGTCTCGCTCCACTCAGCGGCGTCGCCTCGCGGCACGCGGAGGATACGCCCCCCTGGCAGCGAACTCTCCAGGGCGGCGGCGGAGGCTGGCTCCAGATCCGACTCCGAGGCCGGAACATTGACCGCCACCAGGCTCGTCGTTCCCTCCGCCCCGGCGCGGTGATGCACTCGGTAGATGCCCACGCTCCGGGGAGTAAACGGCAGTCCTCCGTCGACTCGCCGAACCTCGCCCGAGGGGAGAGAAATCGAGTCCGCGGTCGCTGGCAGGACGAGCGTAGTGCCCGCTTCCACGGGCCTGCCTGGCCAAGCGGAGCCCTGGCTCCAGCGCAGCACGAGATCTTCTACGAACGGAATCATGCCCGGGGACAGCGGAAGCGATGTGGAGGCTGAATCGAGAGGTGAGGCCAGCAAGACATACGTTCCAGCGCCAGTCCGGCCGCGGATCAGCCACGGCGAGCCGTCGGAGGTCGAGAGCAGGGCTTGGCCCTCGCTCGCTTGATCTCCGGCGGTCTGGCTCAGGAGAAACCGCGACCGGACCCGAATCTCCCTCTCGCTGCCCTCACCGGTAGGCGACTCGACGCTCAGCTCACCCCGGGAAGGGTCGCGGGACAGGACAACCTGAATGCCGCGGCCAACCAGCCACTGATTGAATCGAGCCAGCAGGAGCGGATCGGCAGGAGGAATCAGTACGAGCCGCTGAGCCGTGCCCGCTCCGGCCCCGGCGCCGCTCTGGCCGGCCCGCGGCAGGGTCGGCGCGTCTCCATCGACGACGAGAACATCAGCCGTGCCCGCTCCGGTCCGGCCTGCCGCCGCCAGCGTGGCCAGGGCCTGCTCCACGAACCCGCCTGGCGGGCCCACGTATTCCACGGCAGGCGCTGGCTCTACCTGGAGGGCGAAGAACTGGCTGTCATCCGCCCGCAGTCCGCTGGGCGGAATCTGAAGCTTGCCGTAGTGTGCACCGGGGCTCTGGGCCGAGACGCGGAAGAGGGCGGTGCTGCCCCAGGATGTGAGAGCCAGGGCCGTCGTCTGTCTCTCGCTTTCCAGACGCACCGTGACGCTATCGGTATCCGGGTCTCCGCCGTACCAGGCCACGCGGGCGGAAATGTCCGGGTTAATGCCCTGGACGGCGGACGTGCCCGTAGACATGCGCAGCCCCTGCAGCGCTCCGTTCGGTTCGGCGCCCGGAGCCTCCGGGACGATCCAGACCAGATCACCTTCCCCGTCCACCGGCTCCTGTCCAAGACCCGACGCCTGCAAGTCGCTGAGGAGATGTACTTCCCGCTCCCGATCTCCTGCTTCGGGCAAGGCCAGAGCAGCCGCCCTGGCCGCGCTCCCGATATCACCCGCGGCGTCCGTAGGCTGGACTCTGTCCAGCGCCGCCACAGCGTCCGTAGGAGTGACGCCGACCGCTACGGCCTGGCCCACGACCGGAATGATCCAGAAGCGGTCTCGGGGTCCGGCCTCGGAGAGCGTGGTCCTGGCCCGCTCGATCTCCTCGGCCAGCAGGGTCCGCCCGGACCGCAGACGCGACATGCTGGCCGAGTTGTCGAGCACTATGGCCACATTGGTTGGCCTGTGGTCGCCGGCGCCGCCGCGCCCGACCAGGGGCGTCGCCGCGGCCAGCGCGATAAGCACTACCAGGCTGAGCCGCAGCGCCAGCAGGAGGAGGTCTCGAAGCCGCACCGATCGGGCGTGCTCCCGCTGCGAGGACTGCAGATAGCGGAGCGCCGGGAACGACACCCGCTGCCGGGTATCCCTGTGAAGCAGATGGATCAGCAGCGGCACGGCCACGAGCGCGGACAGGGCCAGCGCCCAGGGGTGGAGAAAGCTCATCCGAGCCGGACGCGTTTCTGCAGGTAGCTTCCCAGAGCCGTTCCGAGAGGAGTGTCGGTGCTCACGACGTGGTAGTCGGCCCCCATCCTCAGCGCCTCCAGCCGCCACTCGTGGATCGCCTCGGAGACAGCCTCCCGGTAATGCTTGCGCAGCGCAGCCGAATTAGTGCGGAGTTCGTCCCCGGACTCAGGATCGAAGAAGACCGCCTCTCCCGCTGAGGGGAGCTCCAGCTCGGCCGGGTCCATTACATGCAGCATCAGTACCTCATGGCCCCTGTGCCGCAGGTAACGCAGAGCGCTGAGGGTGGCATCGGCCTGCACTAGAAGATCTGAGATCAGGATGACGAGCCCGCGGCGCCTGAGCCGGACAGCGACGTCCTTCACGGCTGCACCGGCGTCCGTGCCGCCTCCGTCTTTTAGCCCCGCCAGGCTGCTCAGCACGGTCGAAACGTGCCGGCGAGAGCCGCGCGGATGAAGGTGGAGACGCACCTCGTCGTCGAAGGCCAGGAGACCGACCGCATCACCCTGCCGGGCCAGCAACATGGTCAGCGAGGCGGCCAGCATGCGCCCGTAGTGGAGCTTGGACACGAATCTCCCCGCCTCCGATGTCCACGCCATCGAGGTACTTACATCCAGAAGCAGATAGGCGCGAAGATTCGTCTCTTCTTCGAATTGCTTGATGTACAGGCGGTCGGAGCGCGCGTACATCTTCCAGTCCAGAAAACGAGGGTCATCACCCGGATTGTAGGCTCTATTCTCAGCGAATTCGACCGAAAAGCCGCGGTGTGGCGACCTGTGGAGCCCGATCAGGAACCCGTCCACTACGCCGCGGGCGACCAGCTCCAGGTTACCCAGGTCGGCCAGCTTGTGCGGATCGAGTTGGTCAGGCCGGTCCGCCTTGCCGGGCCGGTCCGCTGCTTTGCGCTCCTGTGCTCTTACTTCCGCCGCCATCGCAGCATCACTCTCCTCAGGCAAAGTGTTATGGTCCAACGAATGGTGCTCAAAGAGCGTCCAATGTACGAGGCTCAAGAGAATCAGCTCAGCCAAGCCACGCGCTGGAGTGAACACTAACACAGGACGATATGATGCGAAGGATCTTCCAGTCCACGGGCTCCCTGCTTGTCAGTTCTATACTTGTCAGCGCTGCTTGTTCGGGCACGCAGGCGATTCCGGACGTCACGCTGGACCCGACCGAGGCGGCGGCCACTATAGAAGCGGACGATTTCCGTCTCCGCATCGGCGTGTTGGCGCATGATTCGATGCGTGGCCGAGATACGCCGAGTCCCGAGTTGGCGAAAGCGGCGGCGCACATCGCTGGCGAATTCGAGTCATTCGGTCTGGCGCCCGGCGCGGAGGGCGGATTTCTGCAGATGTACCCGCTTACCATGTTGAGTCCTGGAGCCGCGGAGAGTCAGTCATTTGTAATTCAGGGCCCTGGAGGCGAGTTCACTCTCGCAGCTGCTGACTTCGTTGCTCTTACGCAGTCCGGAGTCCTGGAGGCGGCCGGCTCGCTCCAGGTTGTGGAACCGCAAAGTGACATGTCTGTAGCGCGTGACGGAATCGCTCTGATCCCGATCGACCGATCAGCCTTCGGCCTTGCGTTCGGAAGCGGTCTGGCGGACGCGATGCGCACCAACGGCGTCCAGGGAGTAGTCCTCGCCGTCGACGAAACAGAATCGTATCAACATCTGGCCAGGTTCGTCGGTAGATCCTCTACCGTTCTTGGTGAGCCCGCATCCGGAGCCGGCCCGATTCTTGTTGTCGACCAGGCCGCGCTCCCCGAGGAGCTCGGTTCGGCCCTAAACGCTGGCAGCACGGCTGGCTGGAGTGCCACACTGCGTTCACAGGCCGAAGCCACTGTGGATCAGGCTATGAACACAATCGGCGTTCTGGAAGGCTCAGACCCGCTTCTCAAGGACGAGTATGTCGTGTTCAGCGCGCACATGGACCATGTCGGCGTGGGCCGGGCAGTGGATGGCGATTCGATCTACAACGGGGCTGACGACGATGCCTCCGGCACCTCGGCTATCATGGAGCTGGCGCAGGCTTACGCCAGCTTGGGCGAGCGGCCCCGTAGAAGCCTGGTGTTCTTGACCGTTAGCGGAGAAGAGAAGGGGCTGTTCGGATCTGAGTGGTATAGTGAGCATCCCACGCTGCCCCTCGAGAGTACCGTTGCCAATCTCAATATCGACATGATCGGTCGGAACTGGCAGGATACGATCGTGGCGATCGGAAAGTCGGAGTCCTCTCTCGGTCCGTTGGTCGAGCAGGTGTCCGCGTCCCATCCGGACCTCAATATGTCCGTGATCGACGACAGATGGCCGGAGGAGAACTTCTACTTCCGGTCCGACCACTACAACTTCGCGCGCAAGGGCGTGCCCATTCTTTTCTTCTTCAACGGCGTGCACGACGACTACCACCGGCCGTCGGATGAGCCCGAAAAGATCGGATATGACAAGATCTCACGAATCACTCGCCTGATCTTTTTCCTGGGCCTCGAGGTCGCCAACGCCGACGAGCGTCCTGTCTGGGATCCTGACGCGTATGAGAGAGTCGTCGAGGGCGGCCAGTAGCCAGTAGCCCGAGTTTGGCCGCGGCCCGTTTAGCGCGTATTTTGTCAACGAAGTTCGAGTACGCGCGCACAATGTCGTGTGCCGGAGGTCATTCGGGAGACGCACAATGTCAGAGGGTCATGAAGTTCCGTATGTCGTAGTCGAAAAACGCGGCACCGGCCTGGGTCCGTTCCTGTTGGGTTCGGCGTTTGGAGCCGTGCTAGCGCTGCTATACGCGCCCAAGGCTGGCAAGGAAATGCAGGAGGATCTCAGGGAAGGGCTGCGCCGGGTCCGCGACGACGCCGAGCGCAAGTTTACCGAGGTTCGCGGCGAAGTAGAGGATACCTACGTAAAGGTCCGCAGCGACGTTTCGGATCGTGTCGACGTAGCCCGCGAGGATCTGCTTCAGCGCAAAGTCAAGGCAGAGGAGGCAGTGCGCGCCGGCCGGGACGCCGCTCGCCGGGCCCGCAGCGATCTGGAGCAGCGCGTCGCGGAGTCTAAGGCCGACTACAGAGAGCGAATTGCCGCCAGGGCCGAAACCACGGAGGAAGTGGCCGAGGAGCTGGACGAGGCGTCGGAGGCCGAATAGCGACTTCCCTGGCCGCAGCCCGGTGGCGAACCCCCTTCGCCGCCGGTAGCTTTCAGCCGTCCCGACCGTCCGCAGTGTAGCTTCTGGGAGGCTTGGTGGCGCGATCGGCTGGTGGCCAGAAAGTGGTCATCCGGAACCGAAAGGCCCGTCACGAGTTCGAGATACTGGATGAACTCGAGACGGGTCTGGTGTTACGGGGAGCGGAGGTGAAATCCCTCCGCGCGGGAAAGGCGAACTTCACGGACGCCTATGCCCGGATCGCAGATGGCGAGCTGTGGCTCCACAATCTCCACATTCCGCCATATGAGTCGGCGCATGGTTTCGAGACGCTGGATCCTGTCCGGCCTCGGAAGCTGCTGTTGCACCGGCGGGAGTTGGAGCGCCTCCGCAGCAAGGTCGCTGAACGCGGCTTCGCGCTGATCCCCCTGGACATTCATTTTCGGCGCGGTTTCGCCAAGGTGACGCTGGCGCTGGCCCGGGGGAAGAAGCTGCACGACAAACGTCAGGCGCTGAAACGCGCCGACATGAAGCGGGAGGTCGATCGTGCGCTTGGGAC
>JBDLJJ010000110.1:0-9418 GCA_039714435.1 Gemmatimonadota bacterium
TTCACGTACATAATCTTCCAAACGCCGTCTCATCACGCCGAAGGCATCGCCCACCGCGAGAAAGGGATCGGCGTGCCACGGCTCGTTCCCCGGGTCGCGACTGACGACCAGATCACGACCCGGGACCGTCACCTCGATTCGAACGTGTACCGGATTATTACTTCGTCGTCGGCGGTGCGGAGTCTCCACAATCACATGGCAGCCGATGATCCCGTCGTAGAAGCGTTGCAGGTCTTCGATATGGCCCTCGACCGCCGCCTTTAGCTCCGGGGCGCGCTCTATGTTTCGGAAGCTGATATGGGGGCTCGTTTCCATGCGCTGTCTCTTTCAAACCCTGGCGTGTTCAACCGGTCGGGAGGGGCTCCACACTAGATAGATCAGTTCCAGATCCGTGCCATTCGACTATGGAGCCGGTCTACAAAGGGTGTTAGCGCCGGAACGCCTCAGCCGGGCCAGAACAGGATCAGTGCGATCCCGCCCGCCAGCGCTGTTCCGAAGACGATCGCGACCCGTCCCAGCAGCCGCCGATGCCCAAGGACTGCCACCGTCCCCGCCTTGAAGATCAGATTTGACATCGCCCCTACGAGGATCATCCGCCAGCCGACACTGATCTCGATGCGGCCACTCTCTATGAGCTTTGCGGTGGACAGCGTGATCGCGTCCATGTCCGTGAGGCCCGACAACGCGGCGACCACGAATAATCCCTGATCTCCGAAGTGCTCTCGCGCTACCGCGACGGCGAACAGGACCACCGCGTAGAGCGCACCGAACGCGATCGCGACCCGCAGGTTGGAGGGGTCCTCATCGATCTCGAAAGCCGCTTCGAAAGTCCTCGTCGTAAACCTGTAGAGGGTGGCGCTGAGCAGCGTCATCCCCGCCATAGCGATAAGGAGTGGTGGAAGCACGCTGCCGAGCACCCCGGGCGCTACGACTGCCAGCTCGAAAATGACCCGCGCGAACACGACTGTGGACGCCAGCACGATCACGAGCGCCCCACGCTCGGCGCTGGTCGGTGTTCGACGCGAACGATGGGCGTAGCTGACGGTCGTGGCCGTGCTTGAGATCACGCCACCCAAGAAACCGGCCAGTAAGGTGCCGGCTCGAGCGCCCAACAGCTTGTACGCCAGGTAGCCGGCTACGCTGATGCCGCCGATCAAGACGACCATGAGCCAGATCTGGAATGGATTGAACACGTCGTATGGGCCGTACGTCTTGTTCGGGAGCGCCGGCAGTGCCACGAGCGCGATGAGCGTGAGCTGCATTATCGCGCGGATTTCGACTTCGCCGATACGCTCGACGAAGGAATGCAGCGGCTTCTTCCACTGGAGGAGGACGGCGACGCATCCAGCCAGGGCGACACCCACAGCGAGGTTCAAGAGCACGAGCGCCGCCCCATCGAGATACATTACGAGCGCTGCGGCCAGCGTCGTGTGGCCTGGGTCGGGGTCTCTTTCCCGGGCCTGCTCGTACCATGTCACGATCATCGTTCCGCCAACGACGACGAAACCGGCGGTGACGATCCAGCCGCCGAGTTCGCCGACGAGCTGCGCGGAAACCGTTCCCAGAAGAGTGATCAGCGCGAACGTGCGTATGCCGGCCAAGGAAGAGGCGGTCCATTCCCGCTGAAGACCGACGAGGAGACCCAGGCCGGCCGACACCAGCAGCTGGAGGAAGGCTTCGGAGTTCATGAGTTATGAGATCCGGTGTCGTCCAGGTTTGGAAGCGTGCTCAAGGTCGAGATCGTTGCACGGATCGTTCCAGGAAAACGATGCGGCCGTGCCGCTCGCGGACGTGTCCTTCTACTAGCCCGCCTGAGACTCGGACGGCTGGCTCTCGGTCGGCCGCCCGTTTCTCTTACCCCCGGGCTCTGACGATCTCGTCCAGGCGCGCCTGGGCTGCGCGCACTCGCGGAAGAAGCTCCTCGTCGGCCTCGGCCCACAGCTCGACGAAAGCCGCATAGTAGTTGGCCGCCCGGTCGAGATCTCCGACTTGCTCCGAGAGTTGCCCGAGTTGCTCGAGAGTCCGCGCCCGCCACATCCAGTCCGAGAACAGGCGGTCAATATCCGGCGTCCCCAGATACCGCTCGAACTCGGCGATGGCAGAATCAGGTTGTCCGGCGGCGGCGTAAGTCAGACCCAGGACAAGATGGATGTCGATTTGTGGGCGCCGAAGCTCGATCGCGCGAAGTGTGGTTAGCGCATCGGCCGGCCGGCCATCTGCGATGGCCACGGCTGCCCTGTGTGCGGGCAGCCAGATATCGGTCGAGCGGCGGCGTGCCGACTCGGGTACCTCGGCTTCGTACTCGTCCAGCAGCTCCCTGGCTCGATCCCGCCGCCCGGCATTAGCCATATACCACGCCAAATTCATATACGGACGGTCCAGCGCCTGCAGATCGCTCAGGGGGTGACTCGCCAGGACCGAATCGATTCGCGCCAGACCGCGCTCAGGGCGTTGGCGAATCATGATGTCGATAGCCGCGCGGTCGAGAAGATCGTTGAGAGCCCAGCGTTCGCGCCCCTGGCGCACGGCCGCCGCTGCAGAGCGACCCAGGCCCGCCTCCGCTTCTGTTAGGCGCCCCTGCAGTCCTGCCAGAACAGCCAGATTGAAGTCGTCTCCGCCATCGGCTTCGGGGTTACCCGCGTATGTCTCGGGCAATGAGGCTGCGCGTTGCTCCGCGGTAGACCAGTCCAAGCGCGCGGCAGCCAGTTCGATCCCCTTGTACCCGAGAGAAATGTTACCCGGCAGCCGCTCAATCGCTGCCGCAAGGGTCTGCTCGGCCTCTTCGAATTCGCCCTGGGCCACCCGCGTATCAACCAGGTTCATCCACGCGGTGGCAGTGGCCGAGTCTGCCGCGAGCGCCCGCTCGAGCAACTCTTCCGTAACCGCGTCCTCTCCTGACCGGGAATGCAGGGTGGCGAGGTTGTTGAGCGCCCAATTGTCAAGCGGGTCCAAGTCCAGCAGCGATTCGTACGCCAGGATCGCCTGGTTCTCCTCGCCCGTCACACTCAAGTGATACGCTGCGACGGTGAGGTACCGTTCTCGCTCCGTTAAATGCTCCCGTAATTCGTAGGCTCGGGTAAGCGCCCGCAGTCGCCGCGCTCGCTCGAGCCCCATGTTTCCGAGGATGACACCTAGCTTCCGGTGGGCCATGGCAAACGCGCTGTCAAGCGCGATAGCCTCTTCCAGAAGCGCCATCGCGTGGCCCGATGCGCCCTCCACTTCGTACGCCCTTAACGCCAGCGAATACTTCTGTAGAGCCGCCAGACTGGGTGTGGTGACATGCTCGAGAGAGGGGTCCGCGCGCAGGTCGCGCAGAGACTCTCCGATCCGCTCGCGGATAGACTCCGAAAGCTCATCGATTGTCTGCAGTATTGTTGATGAATCCAACGCGGTGCCGCGCGCCGAGGCCAGCACCTCGCCCGTGGTGGCCGCGACGAGCTCGGCGGTAACCAGATAGCTGCTTCCAGCCCGGTTGACGGCTCCGCTGAGCACGGCTGGGATTCCCTCGCGCTGGGCTAGCTCGCGGGCCAGAGAAGGGTTGAGCGGCGCCTCCGGATCCCGTCCCATGCGGCGAACTGCCTCCGCCAGGACTCGAGGTTCTGTCAGTCGTACCACCCGCGACTGTGAAACGTCGATTCGGAAAGCCTCGGTCGCCGTCCGCCCCAGGCCCGGATCATCCGACTCGAAGTCCGCCAGGATCAGCCGGGACCGCTCCTGGAGCACGCCTTTGGCCACGAGCGTGCCTGCCGGGCCGATCCCCATCGTCCGCATCGCCATGTAGCCCGCGGTCAGTGCACCGAGGACCGCGAACGCGCCCACACCACCGAGAATCGCGTTCCGCCAGGTGAAGAGTTTGTGCGTTCCGCTACCCGAGACCGAGGTAGAATCTGCCGCTCCCTTCGGCACCGCTGCCGCCTCCTCTCCCGCAGGCGACTGGCGGGGCGCCGCGGCCGTCTCCGCGGCCGTCTCTCCGCCGGCGATTCCCTCCTGCACGCACGCCGTTGCCATCACGACCGGGAGGCCAACTACGAGCAGCGCCAGGGCGAGCGGCTGGACCCAGTCGGGAAGCCCCGCCGCGTTTGTGAGCTGCTCCACCACCTGGAGCGCCAGCCAGGAGCCTGCTAGGTAGATCCCCAATACCTGCCACAGCGAGCGGCGGTGAATCTCGTGGATCAGCTGCTTCAATTGGGACATCGCGCCAACCCCCCGGACCGGATCCGCTGGTTCTCTACAGGTCCTGTAACCTGCTTCGGGCGGTTGGAGAGATCAAGGAGGGCTGTCTCAGTCGCTGAAGGTCAGCTGCCTGATATTTGAACCGTCTGCGTTCATGACGTGAATCTGGAGTTTTCCTGATTCGCACGAGGAAAACGCGATCTGCGATCCATCCGGCGAAAACACAGGTGAGTTGTCGCGATACGTGTTGTGCGTTAGCCGCACACGCTCACCGCTATGTACATCGACGGTGTAGATTTCCGCGTTGGACCATGATGCATTGCGTTGCTCCCTGGTCGGCGAGTCCGGCAGCCCGAGTCGTGTGTAGAAAATCACCTTCGACCCATCGGGCGACCACCGTGCTACTCTGTCGGGCCGGGGATCGTCGGTCAGCCGCCTGCGGCTGCCGCCATCGGCATCCATCGTGTATACCTCTGCGTTCCCATCTCTGACGGAGATATACAACAGGCGAGATCCGTCCGGTGACCAGGATGGTGTGTTTTCGTCAGCCAGCGTGTGCGTCAAGCGTGTCTGGTTCCCGCCATCGGCATCCATCACGTAGATCTCCGCATTCCCATCGCGTTCTGAATAAAAGACGATCTGGGCGCCGTCAGGTGTCCAGTCGGGGTCGGCATTGATCGTCTCTTCGTCGGTCAGTTTCCTGGGATTTCCGCCATCGGCATCCATTACGTAGATGACGGACCTGTCGCCGTCCGCTTGGAAGTAGGTTATCCGCGATCCATCCGGCGAGAAGAAGGGATAGTATTCGGAAGCGGGCGTGTCCGTGAGCCTCGTAATATCACTCCCATCGGCGTTCATGACGTAGATTTCCTGATTTCCATCCCGGCCAGAATCAAACACCAGCCTGGTGCCGTCTGGTGACCAGGAAGCGTCCCGCGTCGAGGGGCCTTCGCACACCGGCGCCTGTGCAAACGCGGCGGATGTTGTCAAAAGGAGGAATAAGCTCGCCAGCACTACACGATGCTTGTTTCGATTCACTGCAAGCATAATGGGTTCCTGGTGTAGAGTACGGATTCCAGTAATGACAGCGTAACGATTCGCACGACTACGGAAGGTCTACTGTTAGACCATTCTTGACACTCAGGTCGATGGCCTCAGTATTATCCCAATCTTCCAATGGATTTCCACTCAGGACCAGGAAACTGGCTTCGTAGCCGTCAGCAAGGCGGCCGATTCGACGGCCAGGAAAAATGCTTTGTGGCGTGAATTCCACCCATGCTCTCAGCAGCTCAGCATCAGTAAGCACGCTCAGGTTCCGAAGATACCGCACCTCGGTCCGGGCATCGACTCCGCGGCGCCTGAACGAGAAGGTGTTGGCGTCTGAGCCCACTACCAGGGTGACGTGGTTTCGAATTAGAAGCCGGAGGTTAGCGCGCTGAAGCTCCTGGATGGCCTCGAACCGGGCTTCGTCATCGGAGGCGGCCCTGGCCAGCGACACGGTTGGAACGACAACTAACTCGTTTTTTCCGGCAAGTTCTGCATCGGCTACGGCGATTTCGTAGCGTGACGCAGATGAGGTTCGAAGCGTAGAAGCCCCATACCCGGGTAAGTGAGCCAACTGATCGACGCCGGCCCGGACAGCTACCCCGAAATCATAGCTGGTCTCGACATGGGCGGACACAGGAAGCCCAGAGTCATGGGCTCGTTCAACGATTATGGGAACGAGGGTGGGGTCCAAACCTCTGCGCCCGATATACTCGTCATCGCCTGCAGTTTGCTCATGCAGTGCGCTGTTGAGAAGGTAAATCTTTACAACATCTGGATCACCGGCCAAGACCGCTTCCCAGAGCGAATCGACATCTTCCACATCCTCAACCGCAAAGTATGAGTTTCCGGCGCCAATTCTGCTCGTCTTCAGCACTTGGAGGGCCTCGCGCTGGGCCTCCGGCGTGTAGAGCTCAAGTGCCAGCGTTTCCGCTAGATACATCGGGTGACCCAGTATTGAAGTCAGGCCACCGTTAGCGAACGCGAAATCGATGCTACCAGGCACGTTAACCAAACCACGTGCGGCCTCACGATAGGACCCCGCGTTGTTCAGATTGCGGACGTAAAAGATCCCACGGGCTCGAAGTGAATCGAGGATTGGCGGCAGCTCGTCGGGAGCTGGCAGAAGGTGTGCGTGTGCGTCTGCATAAGGCGGAATCACGTACTTTGCGGACAAGTCGACTGTGAAGTCGACAGGCGCAGGTGGTGAGTCATAGAGCAGACCTTCGGCCGTGTAGAACGTCCTCTCGGCGAACGATTCGCCCGTGAACCAGAGGCCGTTTTCGAATGCCACCACCGGAGGATCGACCTCACTCTGATTGGCTGAGTTGCCGCCAGAAAACGAACACGCAGCGAGCCCAACCAAAGCTAGTGTGACTACTGGCTGGCGCCTCACCATCCCGGCCCGATCGCGCGAGGCGCCGCTCGCGTGCGCTGGGCGAAACCCGGCGAAGGCCATATGGTTGTGACAGGCAATAGCAGCGCACGGAGCGCAACAGAATACGGGCGCATCAATTTCTCCTCAGAACAGACTGGCTATCTGGAGGCCGTGTTGCATGACCGCCTCCACGCTGGCCCGCACCGGCGGGCTCCAATTGGCCAGGAACGCGGCTGCAACGAGGCCTACAAGCAAGCTGCCGCTGGCGGCAACGGTCCACATCCGCGAACCGCGTCCCATCTCTTTGAGCCTCCGGGCCCGACGAAGCAGGTCGCCTCCGTCTACGCCCAGCGCCAACCGATGCGGGCTCAGGCGTTTGTTTTCTACTGCTGCCAGAGCTCGGAGATAATCGCCCGGCGATCCTGAGATGAATCGGCAGGCCAACGCATCAGTGGAGCACTCCCGCTCCTCCGCGATCCACCGAGACAGCCACTTCGTTGCCGGATGAAAGAAAAGCGTCGCCTCGGCGCATCGCTGGACCAGATTCATGACCAGGTCCCATCTCCGGACGTGGCCCAGTTCATGTGCGAGAATCGCCTCAAGGTGATCGTTACCGACAGCACTCTGAGTCGACGCGGGGATCAAGACGACGGGCCGGATAAGTCCGACCACGATTGGCACATCGACACGAGGCGAGACCGCGAGTCTGACAGGCACCGACAAGCGCATTCGGCCTCTGAGGGCTTCGAATTCGGTCCGCCAACGCCGTTCCGCTCGGCCGTTCGCGAGTAGGGACGTCGTGCGCCGCAAGGAAATCACGTCCGCAGCGATACGTGCGAAAAACAATCCGGCCAAGCATATCCAGAGTCCGGCGATACCAACCAAACCAATACCGATCCAGCGGGCCGTCCGAGCGGACAGGAGCGGCGGGTACATGGCATCGTGGCGGGCTTTGACGGTGCTTCGCACCTGCGCTGCGTTACCGGCCCCGGTGATAGCACGGGAATGGTCACCATCGCTTTGTTCCACCAACAGTTCCGTCACGCTTCTGGTCACCCAGTTTTCATGCTCCACGTACTTCAGGGTGATGAACGTCGCGAGCTGGATAGGGAGAGCGGCTACAAGCAAGAGGCCCGAGAACGCTACCCCATAACGTGCCCACGCCGGGCTGCGGCGCAGCGATCGCAGGGCGCCTCCCGTGAGCAGCGCAAGCAGGGAGCCTATCCAGAGTGTATGGACCAGACCCCAGCCCATCCCCTGGAGTACCATTATTACTACGTGCGTACTGGCCAATTCAGACCTCTCGTGACTCGTCCAGCTCGTCAGCCAGGCGCCGAATCTCCGCGAGTTCCGCTTCGGTGGCCTGGCGGTTGGATAGCGCCCGCAGAGCCAGACGGCCGGCCGAGCCCCCGAATGCTGTCTGCACGAAGTGGTCGACCAAGAGTGTCTCCATTTCCTCGCGACCCGGTACGCTCTCGAACACGTGGCTACGACTCGAGTCATCCCGACGTACGAGGCCTTTATCGTGCATGTTCTGCAGCAGGCGGAGTACGCTGGTGTACCGAATCCGATCCGTCCGGAGCCGCACCTCATGAACTTCCCGGACAGTAGAGGGCCCCCGGTCCCAGAGGATCTTCAATACTTCGAGCTCCGCCGGTGTGGGTAGCGGGACGTCAGCGGACATTCATTTCCCCTTCGAGTGGGACTAGCCAGACCCTCAAATGCGACTTCCTTTTCCAGATATCGAGCGCGGCACAGATGAGTCGTCTTGTGACCGAGACAACGTACGTTATCTATCGTACGTTGTAATAACCGACTATGCAAGTGTCAAGATGGAAGAATTTCGTTTTAGTTGACGAGTATTTCGGCCAGGAATCGGTAGATCAGTTTTGCGGCCAGAAACGCCGATGGCGGATGTCCTGGTAGCAGCTCGACAACATCAAAGCCCACCACGTTACGGTCGCGGGCCACCTGAGCCAGAAGGTCAGTCACCTGGTACCAATCGAGGCCGCCGGGTTCGGGAGTCCCTGTCGCTGGTACGATTGACGGGTCGAAAGCGTCCAGGTCGATCGTCACGTACACGTCGCGATCCAAGAGTCCGACCGCTTTTTCGATCCAGGCAGAATCCGATCCGCGAGCGATATCAGCCGCCCAGAAAACCCTCTCCGGCGTCAGTCCAGGAATCTCGTCCGTGTCCGCGCTTCGTATGCCGACCTGCACGATCGGGCAGACTTCTCGTACGCGCGCCATTACGCAGGCGTGGTTGTGGGAAGAACCACCGTAGCTTTCCCGCGTATCGGCGTGAGCGTCGATCTGTAGCACCGACAGCCGCGGGAAGATGCGAGCTGCGGCCCGAGCTGCCCCTATGGTCACCGAATGCTCGCCTCCGAGTACGATCGGAAGCTGCGAGCCAGCGAGAATCCGTCCCACGGCCGCCTCGACTCTGGTGGCAAGCTCCTCCGGAGGGCCGTCAAACTCGATCGCCTCAAGCGCCGCGATTCCCGAGCGCCACGGTTCGCTCGAAGTCTCGATGTCCCAGGCCTCCACATACCGAGAGGCATCCAGAATGGCCTGTGGCCCACCCGCCGCTCCTTTGAGCCAGCTCGAGGTCAGGTCGTAGGGAACGGGCAGGATTATGGCAGCCGATTTGTCCGGATCGGCTGCCTCGGCAGGGAGGTCATAGAAGAAACCTGATCTTGCGTGTCTGTTCACGATGAGGTGCTCAAAAAGACTACCCGGCCGAATTCAGAGTGAAGCCAGCCAGTCGTCGTCCGAGCCTTCCGGCAGGTCCTCGAACAGGTACGTGCTGAGGTAACGCTCGCC
>JBDLJJ010000111.1:0-9363 GCA_039714435.1 Gemmatimonadota bacterium
CGAGACCGGACTTTCGCGAGGATACAAGGAGGAAACGATGCTGGACTCACCAAGACAGTTCTTCACAGTGATAGCGGCAGTGGCAGTGGCAGTAACCGCGGACATCGCTTCGACTGATAGCGGACATAGAGCGCTCGCGAGTGAGGCCGTAGGTGAGGCGATCGTTGCCGCTCCGGGTTCAATCACGGGCATACAGCCACCGGCGGTCGGACAGCTGGCCTCGCTGGAGGACACACGCCTAAGGGCGCCCGACCTGGAGGCGCCGCTCCTTTCGGCGCCGCCAGTGCCGAATCTAGACCTGACGGTGTGGGGAGCCGAGGGCGTAATACCTGCTCCGACTGCTGTAATCGAGGTGGAGGCGCCCGACCTGGACGACCTGCCCTCGCTCGAAGACCCGGCGACGCGCGGATACGGCCTGCAGCCGCCGGCGCCCACAATCGGTCAGTGACCGTGGCGAGGCGCGACTTCCCAGGACGGCTGTCTCTTGACCCACGGGCCGGGAGGCGGTCGTTCGGGAAGCCGGGGAGGTGAACCATGTCATCACGCTCCGTAGTGTCATCGAAACCCCTGAGACCCTATTTTCCCGGGACTCACCATAGGGTTTCGATGCCAGAGGAACTTGTTCCAGAAGAGGTTGAAGCGCAGGCGGCTGACGATGTTGATCGTCAGTTCGAGGATCGCGTGCGTCAGGAGCTGGCCCCTGAGCTGCACCTCATACGGGCACTCGGAAAGAGCCGCGTGGCGCAGGTATACCTCGCCAGAGACCCCGAGCTTACGAGGCTGGTCGCGGTCAAGTTCCTGGCACCCGCGCTGGCTTCGGACGAAACAGCTGTCCGCCGGTTTGCGCGGGAAGCCCAATCGGCTGCCCGAATCGCCCACCCCAACGTCGTCACGGTGTACCGCGTAGGCCACCTGAATGATGGCCTTCCCTACCTCGTCATGCGGTACGTGAAGGGGCGCAGTTTGGCGGCTATTCTCCAGTCCGAAGGACCGCTCCCGGCTCCAGTGGCGTGCGACATTCTCGGAAGTGTGGCCTCGGCGGTCGCCGCAGCACACGACAAGCGAATCGTGCACCGTGACGTCAAGCCGGCCAATGTCCTCGTCGAGGACACGACCGGGAACCCGCTCGTTTTCGATTTCGGGATCGCCGCCGTTCTCGCGTCGGGGGACGAGGAGCCCGACCGGATTACGACGATGGGGCACGTGATCGGTGACCCGCAGTACATGAGCCCCGAGAGGCTGCGCGGCGAGCAGGCCACCGAGCGGTCGGATGTGTACAATCTGGGCATCCTTGGCTACGAGCTTTTCGCCGGTGCCGGACCCTTTCAGGCTAACTCGAATCGAGAGTGGATCGAGATGCACCTGAAGGCAGAGCCCAGACGGCTGTCGGAGATTCGGGCGTGTGGCAGTGCCGATCTGGAATCTCTCCTTCTGCGCTGCCTGGCCAAGGAACCGGATCACCGCCCCAACGCTGACGACGTCGCTCAAGCTCTGATGAAGTTCCACTCGAGCGCACCCAAGGCAGCCACGGAAACTGCGCCACCCGCACCTTCGGATGCGGCCGCCAAGCACACCTCAGCGGCCTCCGCTGGCGCGTCCGCCGAGGCAGCCGGAATAGGCGTACGCGTGCCATCCGCCGAGGCACCGCCGATGCCACCCACGCCGAGCGGCCTGTTGGCGCCGCACGGTCACGCCTTCAGGCTCGACCTCCTGGGCAGCCTCGACCTGTCGGCTACCGACGGTGGACGCGTACTGTCGATCGTGGCCCAGCCTAAGCGCGTCGCCCTGCTGGCCTACCTGGCGATCGGCGCCGACCGGGAGTTCAAACGCCGCGACTCGATTATCGGCGTATTCTGGCCCGATTTCGAGGACGAGAAGGCACGACATGCCCTGCGGCAGGCGGTGTACGTGCTGCGGCGCTCGCTCGGCGCCAGCTCGATAGTCTCGCGCGGGGATGACGATATCGGAGTGGACAGGGCTGAGCTCTGGTGCGATGCCGTAGCGTTCGAGCAGGCGCTGGCCGCCGATCGTCCCGATTGTGCCATGGAGCTGTACCGGGGCCAGCTGCTTCCGGGATTCTACATGTCCGGCTCTGTCGAGTTCGAGCACTGGCTCGATGCGGAGCGCTTGAGGCTCGAGCGGCTGGCAGCGGACGCGGCGTGGAAGCTGGCGGCAGCTCGTGAGGTAGCAGGCGATGGCCCCGGAGCCCTGCACTGGGCACAGAAAGCGCAGGAGATCCAGCCCTTCGACGAGTCCATGGTCCGCCGTCTCATCGAGCTACGGGCGCGGCTAGGAGACCGGGCTGGGGCACTGCACACCTACGAAGAGTTCGCACGCCGGCTCAAAGCCGAGTTGGAAGCTGAACCCGCGGCTGAGACTCAACAGCTTGTCGATTCCCTCCGATCCAACTAGCCGCATCGGGAACCTTGACGATCTGGCCAGTGTTCTGTATCCTGAACGATCATTCTGAAACGCTATGAACCGAGTGCGCCGAACTGTCTGATGCCGAGAGAAAAGGAATTCGAGCCTGATGTGGCGCTGGCGGACGCCATGGACCTGTTCTGGGAACAGGGCTATGAGGCGACGTCCGTCCAGGACCTTGTGGACCGGATGGGCATCAACCGGTTCAGCATGTACGACACGTTCGGGAACAAGCACGATCTGTTCATCAAAGCGCTCGAACGATACCGGAAGGAGACGACCTCCGGACCAATCGGCGAGTTGAAGAATTCGCCCGAAGGCCTGAACGCGATCCGGGATTACTTCAGCACGATGGTGGACCACCTCTCGGGCCCCGGAGGCAAGAAGTCATGCCTTATGGTCAATTCGCTGGCGGAAAAAGCCGCTTGCGACGACGAAATCAGCACCTGCGTGATGGAAAACGTGACATGCCTCGAGAACGCCTTCCGGCGAGCGATAGAGCGGGCCCAAGCACTGGGCGAAATCAAATCTGATCGCAGCCCCGATCGCCTGGCGGAGTTCCTGGTTACTAACGCGTTTGGCATCAGCGTGCTCGGAAAGGGGCCGATCAACCGCAGCCGCCTCGAAAGCACGGTGGACACTGTGATGGAAGCACTAGAGTAGTTTTTTTGGCCAGTAACTAAACGATCATTCCGATACAAGGAGTACCTAATGACGCGCATTGCCGCTGAAATCCACATCGACGCGCCCAAGGAGTTGGTGTGGGACATTCTCGCAGACCTGGGCGGCATCCAGAACTATCACCCTGGAGTAACCGCCTCCTACTACAACCCAGGAGACAGGAGAGGAGTGGGAGCGTCTCGCCACTGCGATCTGAAGCCCTTCGGATCGGTGGAGGAGACGGCCATCGAATGGCATGAAGGCGAGTCGTACACGCTGCGGCTGCACGATGGCAAGCGAGTACCGCCCTTCAAGCACGCAGCAGCCCGGCTGGCCGTACAGCCGAACGGCCCGGGAAGCGTCGTGACGATGGAGCTGGACTACGGCCTACGCTTCGGACTGGCCGGCCGCCTGATGGACCGAATGGCTGTTCGCTCGCAGTTCAGCAAGGTGTTACCCGCACTGCTCACGGGACTCAAAGAGCACGCGGAATCGGAGCGGCAGCAAGCCGCATAATCTCAGCATCAATACGAATCATACACATACAGAAAGATGAAATCAGAATGAAGCTCATCGACAAGGTAGCGGTAGTAACGGGAGGTAATAGTGGAATTGGACTGGCCGTGGCCAAGGAACTCGCGGGTCAGGGCGCCCGGGTGGCGATCTTCGGCCGGGACGAAACAAGCCTTGCCGCCGCCCAAGCGGACACTGGCGGTTCGACCGTGGCGATTCGGGGCGACGTCACAAACATGAGTGACCTCGACAGGCTATTCAGCACTACTGCGGATGCACTTGGAAAAATAGACGTCCTGATCGTCAACGCGGGTGTGGCCCGGCCTGCCCCCATCGATCAGGTGGATGAGGAAGCGTTTGATTTTCAGTCAGACATCAATTTCAAGGGAGCGTTTTTTACTGTCCAGCGCTCGCTGCCGTATCTGAATGATGGAGCTTCCATCGTGCTTAACTCTTCGGTGGCGAACGCGATCGGCCTGGCGGGAATGTCTGTATACAGCGCTACCAAGGCGGCACTGCGCTCGCTGGCGCGTACGCTCTCGGCTGAGCTCCTGCCGAGGGGAATCCGGGTCAACACCTTGAGTCCGGGTGCGATCGAAACCCCGCTGTGGGGACGAATCGGCCTCGACGAGAAGGAAATTGACGAAATGGCGACGGCGATCGGATCTCAGATCCCTATGGGGCGCTTCGGAAGCTCCGCGGAGATGGCCAAAGCGGCGCTGTTCCTGGCCTCCGAGGACTCGTCGTACGTGGCCGGTGCCGAACTGGTGGCCGATGGCGGGATGACTCAGGTCTAGACGAAGTTCTGTTGCCCCTGCTCGCCAGTTTTCCGGCGGGCAGGGGTTCATTCCGCTGGCGGGATTCGCTCCCACCACGTTTCCGATCAGCCATATGAAGCCGACGACGCGGCCCTCGCCGCTCACGGCACCAGGGCCGGGCGCGGCCGCAGGATGAACAAACCCTCGCGCATGCTGGACACGGCGACCGTGCCGCTGTCGAAATACGGAAACGCTGTCCACGCCCCCGAAAAGCCGGGCGTGTTGGCGCCATATGGCGTCGTATCGAAGAACCCTATCTCGTGCGGATTCTCGGGATCACTGATATCGATAACGCTCAAGCCGGCCTGATAATTAGCCTGATACATCCGGTCGCCTTTGATGTACAGGTTGTGATCGGTCGCCCCGCTGGAACCGAGGTAGGATCCAACGAAGATCGGATCCTCGAGCTCCGCCACATCCCAGATGATTGTTCGCGTGCGCTCAGCCCGCCCGGTCAGCTCATCAATTTCGTCGTCCAGGAAGAAGTAGCGCTGATCTTCCGTGAGCCAACCCTGATGAGCGTAAGCGAGACGCGGGTGCGATGCGGCTGCCAGTGGTTCGGGGTTGTCCTTGTCGGTGACGTCGACGATACGCAGCGCGCTCTCGTTGGAGGCGAAGCAGATCTGACGGCCCTGGAATTCTGCGTCCGGCCCGCGGTAGACGACACACTGGGTATCGTGCGTACGGCCTGCCCACAGAACTCCCTCGGTATCAGTGTAGCATCCCGCGAAGGACGGGTTGAGCGGATCCCGGATATCAACCATGTGCAGGCCTCCGCCGCACGTCCGGCCCTTTCCGCTCGCGCCAACCACGAATGCGAAGCCGCTCTCCGTATCGATGGCCAGGTTGTGTGCGCTCGAGATCTCGGCGTAGCGGGCGTCCGGCTCCAGCGTGACCGGCCCCTTCGACAGGCCGCGCAGCCGTGTAAGGTCGAAAACGAGCAGGCCGTGGTCTCCAGCCCCGTCACCCGTGAAGAACAAGTGATTCCTGTACACTTTGAGATCGCGCGCACCGCTCGAGTTGGCCGTCAAATTGGCCACGTGAACGGGAGCGGCAGGTTGGGTAATATCTACCACCGCGACTGCGTGCCTGCGGCCCGCCAGCACGTACTCGCGGGCTGTTAGTGAGTCGGTCCATCCCCATAAGTCGCTGAGTCCCTCTCCGGGCTGACCCCCGATGGCCTGGGGCGTGAGAAAAGCTAGTAGGTCGACATTCTGGCAGTCGAACCGATTGGCGACGCCCTCGGAGCAGCGCACTTCGGCGCCCGTTACCGCTTCCAGGGCTTCGATTGGCTCCAGCCACTGTCCCTGGTTCCACTCGCCCGGGCCAATTCTGTCGAAGACTACTGCCGCTCCCATGCCCGCACCCGCACCTGGCGCACCCACTACAGCGACATTGTTCGCCAGGCCGATCGCCGAGCCGAAGGCCAGGCCGGCGCCGTCCGAAGTGGGAGCCGCCATATCGGATGGCATCCACTCGTCCGTCCCACCGGACCGCGCGTAGCGAAACACCAGGCCGCTGCCTTCATTCGCCTGGGGCGCGCCCACCCACAGCTCGTCGTCAGATACGGCCATGGCACGACCGAACTCGCCAGCGATCGCCTCCTCGGGCGGGGCGATCTGTCGCGTTTGGGTCCACCCCGGCGAGTCTTCCTGCCGCTGCCAGGCCGTCACTGTGCCTGGCCTATCGTCTCCTCCGGGAGCGCCGATGAGGAGGGTCTCGCCGTCGGCGACGATGACCGCACCGAACCGTCCGGCACAATCAGTGTCATCCTGGTCGTCCTGCCGTATTACCGTCTCCTGTTCCCACATGCCCGCGTCAGAGCCAGGACGAAACACGAACACGGCCCCGGAGCAGTCGTATGATGGCGCGCCGACCAGCACGCGATCGCCGATGAGCGCAATGGCGCTGGCGAAGCCATCCGCGCTTCCAGCAGAATCGATCGCGGCCCACCCATCGTCCTTCCACTCGTCCGTAGCTGGATCGCGGCGCAGCACGCGCACGCCGGCCGGCGACTGCGCTGAAGTTCGAGTCAGTCCGACCGCTGCGATATCGGCCGAGAGAGCCACGACCCTTGTAGGAGGCCGCAGGATTCTGAATACGGCTGCCCGGTCCAGCTTTTCAGGCGCAGCGACGGCGTCCTGGTGGGTGAACTCGAGCGGTACCCTCCCCCGCTCCTCCCAGTCGCTCTCCGAGGCTGAACGGAAAAAATGGGCGGCCCAGCGCACGTCCGGGTCCGCGCTTCCAGCCAACAACATCCCGTTGCTCACCGCAATCGATGGACTCAGACTCTCGCCCGTTGCCAGACTCGCCGCCGGCTCCAGACGCATGGTGACCTGCCAACCGCTCTCGTCCGAGCGGCGGTAGTTCAGGATGGCCGGGGGACCCAGAGTTGTCCCGGGCTTGAGAACCCAGACCTGATCGCCGTCTGCCTGGACGGCACTTCCGAATCGGTCCTGGGCAAGCGCGGAGACTGCAGAGAGCAGCAAGAGCAGGGTCGCAAGGAAGGACACGGCCTTCAGATTTTGTCTGTGCACGGTTTCCTCTAACAAGAGATGAGCGAGACGCGAACTAGCAAAATGGATCGAGCGGCGTCTTGCAGCTACCTGGCCAGCGAACCAGGGCATCGTTGTAGTGGCTAGGCGTGTTTGTTTGGGCGCCCACGGCGTGATGCAGGCCGGGACTCTGTTTCCTGAACGGGAGATCGAAAGTGCGAAGTTTGATTCCTATCCTACTGCTGGTCGTTGCGCTGCCCGTCAGCGCCCAGGTCCCTGAAGCCGGCGGAACGCTCGTAGTCGTCAACAAGTTGGGCAACACCGCCAGCATCATCGACGTCGCGTCGGGGCGGACGCTGGCCAGCCTCAAGACCGGGCTCCAGCCGCATGAAGTAGCTATCTCCAGCGACGGCCAGGTCGCCGTCGTCAGTGACTACGCCGGGTCTGGGGGCCGCACGCTCACCGTCATCGATGTGCCCGGGCTGGCCGTGGCCCGCACTATCGAACTGGGAGAACACGTCGGCCCGCACGGGATAGCCTTTTTGCCGGGAGACGAACTGGTCGCTGTGACGGCCGAGACCAGCAAACATGTGGTCCTTGTAGACGTGGCCGCGGGTGAGGTGGTGAAGTCGCTACCGACAGAGGCCAACAGCTCGCACATGCTAGCGGTGCCGGATCAGGCTGACGTCATCTACACCTCCAACATTCGGGACGGAACAGTGACCGAAATAGGGATCGCTGCCGGAGGGCCCATCCGTACATTCGAGGTTCCGCCAGCGCCAGAGGCGATCGGAGTCACGCCTGACGGGTCGGAGGTCTGGGTCGGTAGCAATCGGCTTGGTACCGTAAGCGTTATCGATACAGGTACTGGCGTGGTCAAGAAAGCGCAGTCTGGTTTCACCTTCCCGTATCGGATCGCCTTCACCCCGGACTCGCGAACTGTTCTGATTCCCGACCTGAGAAAAGGCGAACTGCGCATAGTGGACCGCGAGTCGCGAAGCGAGATTACCAGATTTGATTTTTCTGGAGCGGGACCGGAAGGTGTGACCGTGGCAGACAACGGGAGATGGGTATTTCTGGCTCTGAGTCAGAAAGCTCGTGTGGCGGTTCTGGACCTGGAAGAGATGTTCCTGGCCGGATACCTCCTTGCTGGTCAGGGACCGGATGGGGTTGCCTATACCTCGCTCAGCGTGACCCAGCCGTAGCCCGGGTTGGGGGGGCAGAACTCCCGCGTTGGTCGGCCAGAACTGTTGCGCGCACGCAACAGTGGCCCGCACGTCTGATGAATGGGCACCGCAAATTCGGCATCCTCCGATTGCCCTTTTGTGGTTAAGTTATTGCATTGTCAGCTAATGAATGGAGCATGATTGGCGGCGGCTGTGGCCTGAGTTTTGCATATACAGTGCTGGATCGCCCAGTTAGCGATACGCTTGACTCCTCGGGTTCATAACGTGGATTCGAGGCGGCGGTGACTTGAAGCCCGCCAACACCACAAACGGCCGACAGGCCGGGAGGAAGTGAATGCTCGCACCCTTCAAGAACCTTTGGCTGGATGAATCGGGTCAGGACATGGCTGAGTACGCCCTTTTGCTGGCGCTCATCGCTATCGTCGTGATCGTAGCCATTAACACGCTCGCTCCGGCGATTTCGGCCTCGTTCAACAACACGGCCAGCGCCATCAGCAACGCGGGTAGCTGACCCGAGCTGCTTCGGCAGCGGAAGTACGGAGCCCCCGATCCTGGATCTCAGGGTCGGGGGTTTTGTGGTTGCGGGGACTTGTACGGTTGCATCGGCTATTAACGCTGCTAGCGTGGCGGCTCCCGGACTGGCTGGCGGTCAGCCGTCTGCAGCGGCCTCATCGGCGGTCACAGGCAGCTTCACCTTCGCTTCCGTTGTGGACAGCAGTCGATCTGTGAAATCGAGACGCTCTTCCACCAGGCTCATCCTGGCGTTGAGGGATTCGAGCAGTTCCAGTTGACGATCTTCAGATCGCGACGGCAGTTCGCCGAGCCGTTCCTTGGACATCACCTCTAGCAGATGGCCCAGGCGGCTCATGATGGGTCGTAGCAAATACACGCCGGCGGCGGTCACGATGAGCGTCAGGGCGACGACCATCGGTGCGATAAGATCCCAGTCCACGGCGCTATCTCCTGGTGTGTGTGAACGACTCTTACTGGTACGCCGAGGTCCGGCGACCGGTTTCGATTCAGGACACTAACCCTGCGGGCGGTGGAACCGTTTACATAGCGACGTCGTACCAGTCAACCTCGGCGGCGCTTGTGGTGTCCAAGTAACTTGAGCGCCGGGCTCACAGCCGCCTCGGCTTCGAGGGGCCGTGTGTCGAGTAGATTGTTGGGTTCTGGCGCATGGAGAACTCGGAGGGCAACTAAAAAAGCCTCATGGACTCGGGTGCACGCGTTGTCGTGTGCTGCCGCCAACACGCTTACACCCGAATC
>JBDLJJ010000112.1:0-9148 GCA_039714435.1 Gemmatimonadota bacterium
CGCCGATATCGAGCCCAGTGAGGCGGAGGTCCGTCAGTTCTTCGATCTGACCAAACCGTTCACTCGCATGCATCTGCGGCGCATCGTCCTGACAGTGCCGGAAGCGGCGGACGATGAGGTGCGCGACGAGCTGTTCGCTCGAGCGCAGGCCCTGCGGGCCAGGCTGGATCAAGGCGAGGACTTCGTAGCGTTGGCCAGGGAGCACAGCTCAGAGCAACTGGCGGCGCGCGGCCAGCTCCTGCAGTTCCAGGGGCACGAGGATTTTCCGGCCGGGGCCGACAGCATGGTGTACGCCCTCGCAGCCGGTGAATTGAGTCCGGTCGTGGCCACATTCGAAGCGATGCTGATTTATAGGGTGGAGGAGATCCTGGCGCCGGAGTTCGACGACGTGCAGGAGATGACGTTCAACCAGGTACTCGAGCTACGGAAAGATTCCGTGGCCACGTCCGTGGTGGACACGCTGGTCGAAAACGCGTTTATCGCGGTGCGCTCCGGGGCCGTTGAAGCGGCCCGTGAGATCGCCTCCGGCGATGAGGATCGTGTTTCGGACGGATCGGATCTCGTCACCTACCGCGGCGGAGAGGTAACGGCTGGAGAACTCAGGCTGGCTTTCAGCGCCAGACCTGACATCCGTCAGATGTTCGCCAGCGGCTCCGACGAAGACCTCGGCATCTACCTTCACGAGTTGGCGCGCGACGAGGTTTTGATCCGTGCCGCCTACCGTGCCGGCGCTCAGCCATCCGCGGAGCAAGAACGGAACCTGCAAGCAGTACTGGCACAGCAGCTGACCCAAATCGCGGCCAACTACCGCCTCAGTCATAATACCGTGATCTCGCCGATTTTTGACGTTGAGGCGGAGGCTATCGCTTTTCTGAAGCGCATCCTTCTGACCCAGTCGCCGCTGCCCTGGCTGGGTGAATTCAGGACCGTGTTGGATCGAGATTATCCAGGCCGGGTAGACAGGCACGGTGCCGACGCGGCCGCGGCCATAGCGGTATCTCTGCGCAAAGAAATGGCGCCTGCTACGCCAGCTGAGGGGGAGGCGGAGAGTGAGCACAGCGGTGAATGAGCGCCGGGGTCCGACCCGGGTTACCGGGCCGGGCATGCCCGCCAGGCAAATAATCGCGCTCACGGCCGCAGCGGTTCTGGCGCTTGCTGCCTCTTCACCGGTTATGGCTCAGGACGCGCCCGCGGCTGATGCTGACACGCAGGCGGCGGCCGTAGCTGACAGCGTGGCGCCGACCGCGGCTGTCGCTGACACGCAGGCGGCGGCCACGCCTGACACGGGCGCGGTAGCGGCCCTGCCCGCGCCGGCTGAAGCGGCCGCCGACACGGCGGAGCTGGTGGACCGAATAGCCGCTATCGTGGGCGATACGGCGATCCTGTACTCCGATGTGGTGATCGCTCTGTTTCAGATGAATCAGTCCGGCACCGAAGTGCCGCCGGCCGGTACGCCGGAATTCGACGTCTTCAGCGGGCAGGTGCTGGAAGACCTGATTGACGACATGGTGCTTCTGCAGAAGGCCAAGACGGAAGACATTCAGATCAACGATGAGTTTATCAACCAGGAAGCCGACAAGCGGTTTCGGGAGATCCGCAATTCGTTCCCGTCCGCGAGTGAATTCCAGGAAGCCGTGACACAGTCGGGGCAGACGATGGTTCAGTACAGGCAGGTCCTCAGGTCGCAGGTCTACGGACGCGCCCTGGTCGAGAGCTATATCAATCAGAACCGCGGAAACCTGCCTCCCGTTAGCGTTTCAGAAGAAGAGATCCTGGAGACGTTCGACGAGGTATTCGCCAACCAGACGCGAGGGGCTGAAATCTCGTTCGAGCACGTGGTGATAGAGCTGACCCCATCCGAGGCGGCCGAAGACAGCGCGCTCGAGCGAGCGACACTGGCGCTCGCGGAACTGGATGCGGGGGAGAGTTTCGAGGTCGTGACGCGGCGCTATTCAGAAGATGGGGCGACCAGGGAGCGCGGCGGAGACCTGGGCTGGAATAGCCGGCGAGACCTGGTCCCGGAGTTCGCCCGCGCCGCGTGGGCGGCACGGACAGGGGAGCCGATCGGTCCGGTGCGGAGCCCATACGGCTACCATCTGATAAAGGTCGAGAACGTGCGGGGTGGTGAGCGCCGCCTGCGCCATATCCTGGTTCGCCCGGCCATTACGGAAGCGGACGCGGAGCGTGTGCGGGTCTTCGGCCAGACTCTGGCGGACAGCATTCGGGGCGGCGCCTCCGTGGCGTCGCTGGCCGAGGAGCACGGCGCAAAGAACATCCCTGTGCACGGCGATCTCCCGCTGGCGGAGTTGGAGCGCAGGCTGGGACCGGAATACGCGCAGGCACTCGAGGGACGGCAGCCCGGTGACGTGGCCGGCCCCTTCCCTACGAGCCGGCTCATCCCCGGCCGGCCGGCTTTCGTCGTCGTGCGCGTGGTCGAGCTGAGGCCGGAAGGGAACTACACACTGGACGAGACGCGGGAAGAAATCCGCTCCCGGCTCTCGTTCAACAAGGGCTATGAGCGCTTTCTCGAAGAGCTACGGGATGAAGTCTACATTCAGGTACTTTTTTGACCCAAGCCGCAGGTGACAGCCTACCGCGCCTGGGTATTTGTCTGGGAGATCCACGTGGCATAGGTCCTGAAATCGTGGAAGCGGCTCTGACTGATTGCGGCGCACGGGAGCTGGCGAATTTTCGGGTGGCAGGCGCGAGCGGCGCCGTGGGCGTGACGGATTCCGGGATCGAAGCGGTGGCTTCGCTGGGCTTTCAATCCGTCGGCGCATGGGACTTTGAGTCGGCGACTGGTGAAGCGGCTGAAATCCTGGCCGGCGAGCTGGCCGGAAGGTCGATTGAAACAGTGGTCCAGTGGGCTCTGGCCGGCGAGGTGGACGGTATCGTGACGGGCCCGATCTCGAAACAGGCTCTGAGGGCGGCAGGTTATTCGTTTCCGGGCCATACGGAGTTGCTCCAGAAGCGCACCGGGGCCGAGGACGTCGCCATGATCATGGCGGCCGAGACGACCCCGCTCGGAGGGCCGCTCCGAATCGCGCTGGTGACAGTTCACGTTCCGCTGAGCGACGTGACGAAGCTCCTCACACCGGCTCTCGTAGCGAGCAAAGCTTGTGTGGCCGTCGGCGCCCTACGCGAGTGGTGGGGCATCGCTGAACCGCGTATCGCGCTCGCCGGAGTCAACCCGCACGCCTCGGAGGGAGGCCTGTTCGGAGACGAAGAGGCTCGTATCTTGGAGCCGGCGGCCGAGATGATCAGGACCACGACCGGTGCGCGGGTAACGGGCGTGTTTCCGGCCGATACGGTGTTCCGTCTATGTCTGGAGGGTAGGGTGGATCTCGTAGTGACTCCGTACCACGACGTCGGTCTTGCCGTTCTGAAGACGCTCGCCAGCGAGACAGGCGTAAATGTTACGGCCGGCCTCCCCTTTCCCCGTACGTCCCCCGACCATGGCACGGCATTCGATATCGCTGGCCAGGGTCTGGCTGACGCCGGTTCCATGACGGCGGCGGTCGAGCTGTGCGCCAGGTTCTGCCAGCGAGTGAGAGCCGGCGCGTGAGAGCAACGGCGTGATTCGTTTCCGAGGCGTGACCAAGGTGTATCCGCGCAGCGACAGCGGCATCCGGGATGTGTCTTTTCATCTCCGCAAAGGTGAGTTCGCCTTCCTGACAGGTCCTTCCGGCGCCGGCAAGACGACGGTTCTGCGGCTGATTCATTTTCAGACGCGGCCTGACAGCGGCGAGGTCCGCGTATCCCGTTTCAGCTCCACGCGCATGCGCAGGCGCGAGGTGCCGGAGCTGAGAAGACGGGTGGGCTACGTGTTTCAAGACTTCCGCCTGCTCGACAAGCTCACGGTGGGCGACAACGTCGCGTTCGCGCTCGAAGTGACGGGTACGCCCAGAAACAAGATTCGGCCCAGGGTCCAGAAGCTGCTCGGCCAGGTAGGTCTGGCAGCCCGCACCAATTCGTATCCGCGCGAGCTTTCGGGCGGAGAGCAGCAGAGAGTGACTATCGCCCGCGCGCTGGCCACGGATCCACTCGTGCTCCTGGCGGATGAACCGACGGGCAACCTGGACGAGCGAGCCAGCCAGGGAGTGTTCCGGCTGTTTGAGCGCATCAACTCGCTTGGTACGTGTGTGCTGATGGCTACGCACGACGCTGCCCTGATCCGCCGTCATCCGGACATCCGTCTTCTGGAGCTGGAGCAGGGTTCGCTGATCTTCGACTCCCAGAACGCCGATCCGGCACGGCGCGCCACCAAGATCAAGCCCGTGATTACGGAGTCGGCGTGAGACTCGTACGCGAGGCGATCGCGGGCGTTCGCCGGGCGCCACTCCTGAGCGGGCTGAGCATCTCGTCGATCGGGCTGAGCCTGTTCATAGTGGGGATGTTCGCGCTCGCGGCCCATAATCTCGACGCGGCGCTGGCCGATCTGGAGTCGAAGGTCGAGGTGGTGGCGTTCCTGGCCGATGACGTGCCGGAGGAGAGACTCAGCATCGCTCGAGCCGAGATTGAAGCATTTCCTGAGGTGTCGGGCGTCACCTTCGTGTCGAAGGTGGAGGCCCTGTTCAACGCTTCGCGTGATCTGACCGAGTTTTCAGATGTGTATTCGGACCTGGAGGTCAACCCTCTCCCTTCCTCGTTCGAGGTCGGCCTGCGGCCCAATTTCCGAAATCCGGACGCGACGCGGGCGGTGGCGGAAAGGCTGACATCGTACGCCTTCGTGACGGATGTCAGGTACGGGCAGGAGTGGGTCGATCGTTTGTTCGCGGTGCGGCGCATCGCGGGCGGGGCGGCTCTTATGCTGGGCGGCGGATTCGCTGTGGGCGCCGCGCTGCTCATCGCCATCGCGGTTCGCATGGCGGTCCTGGCCAGAGCCACAGAAATCGGGGTGATGCGTACGGTGGGGGCCACGGACAGCTACATCCGGCGCCCGTTCGTGTTCGAGGGCCTGCTTACGGGCCTGGCCGGTGGTCTTCTGGCTCTCGGCCTCACATTCGGCGGCTACGTGCTCGTAGATCGGTCTCTGATCACGCTCAGCTGGCTGCCGGACATGTGGGTGGTGGGCGGTTTCCTCACTGCCGCCCTACTGGGCATTTCCGCCGCCGGGCTCGCGGTTCGGCGGGAACTGCGCTCCATCGACGTAGCTTAGGGGCGTGTTTTCGTGCCCCTGAGCCGCCCTCGCGCCGTTAGCCCAGGCCGCCCTCGCACCGTCAGCCCGGGCTTGTTGTTCCTGGCCGCCGTAGTCTGGGCAGGCCTCGCCCCCGAAGCGCCGCTCGGCCCCCAAGCGGCGCTTGGCGCTGCAAGCACGGCTGCTACGAACTCGACCATGGCGCTGCCGCAGGCGGGGCAGGAAATCAGGGGCCGTATCCGCGAGAGCCAGGACCGTCTGGACGAGATTCGAGACGAACAAGACCGGCTGCGGCGCGAGCGGCGGGACCTGGCGAGCCAGGTGCACACCGTCACCGCCGAGATCGCCAATCTCGAGAAACAGATCGGCTCGGGCGCGGCGGCCCTGGCCGAGCTGGACCTTCAGCTCGTGGATTACGGCTTCCAGGTCGATGAGACGACCCGAGAGATGCTGACCACCCGCGATGAACTCGCCCTGCGCCGGGTCGAGCTGCGCCAGCGGCTGCGTGAGATCTACAAACGGGGGCCGCTGCAGACGTTCAAGGTGCTCCTGCAGGCTCGCTCCTTCGGCGATCTGATCAGCAGGTACAAGTATCTGCATCTCATTGCCGTGTACGACCGCACCCTGGTCGACCAGGTACGCCAGCTCGAGGCTCTGCTGGCTCAGAAGCGCTCGCAGCTGGCCAGCGAACGCATGCGAATGGGTGGGCTGCGGAACCGGAAAGTGGAAGAAATGGACGACCTGGGCCGGCTCGAACGGCAACGCCAGCAGAGGCTGACCAGGGTTCAAGCACGGGAGACCAGTTCGCAGGAGAGGAGCTCGCAGCTGCAGCGCGAGGAGGCCCGGCTCAGCACTCTCATAGTGGATCTGGAGCGGGAGCGCCTGGAGGCGGAACGGCTGGCGGGCATTGAACCGGCGGCTCCTGACCTTACGACAGCCGATCTGGGGCGCCTGGACTGGCCCGTCGAGGGCCGCATCGCCTACCGCTACCAGCAGACGAGTCCGGATCTGGCTGTCCCACGGCGGGGGATCGGAATTCTGGCCCCGCGCGGCACTCCCGTGACAGCGGTGAAAGACGGCACGGTTCAATGGACGGAACGCCGAGGGTCGTACGGACTCACGGTTTTCGTCAATCATGGACCGGGCTACTGGTCGGTATACCTCTATCTGGACGAGTTGCGCGTGGAGATCGGAGACCGGGTGGTAGCGGGCCAGGTCGTGGGCACAGTGGGTAGCGACGGACAGCGCGAACAGATGGAATTCCAGATCTACGAACCCGATTCCAGCGGACAGCCCCGGCAGGTGGATCCGGAGCGCTGGTTGAGAGAGCAGGCCTAGCGGTGCTTCCCGTAACCGGCAACGACGACCTGCGCCAGCGGTTCGTTATGGCATCGGCGCGCGGCAGCCTGCCACAGTCACTGCTCTTGCATGGACCTGTCGGAGTCGGAAAACAGCGCCTGGGCCTGTGGCTGGGGGCAATGCTGCTCTGCGAGGCGGAGGCGGAGATTCGTCCCTGCGGAGCCTGCCGAAGCTGCCGGCTGGCCGATTCTCTGCAGCATCCCGACATCCACTGGTTCTTTCCCATGGAAAGGCCGAAGGGACCGGCCGATAAGCTGAGGCAGAAACTGGAGGAAGCGCGCCTGGAAGAGCTGGACGAGCGCAGGAACGACCCCCTGCGAGCCAGCCCCGCCAATCCGGCCGCGTCCATCTATCTGGCGGCGGTCGAGCAGCTGCGAGCGCTGGCCGCCAAGCGCCCGGCCATGGGACGCCACGTCGTGTTCGTGGTGGGCGAGGCCGATCGCATGGTTCCCCAGGCAGCCAACCCCGAGGCCGCGAACGCCCTGCTGAAGCTGCTCGAAGAACCGCCCAGCGATGCGTTCATCGTTCTGACATCGAGCCGGCCCGGGACGCTACTGCCGACGGTGCGCTCTCGCGTGCTGGCGGTTCGAGTTCTTCCTCTGCGGGAGGAACAGGTCCAGGCGCACCTCGTGGCGCACGGGGTGACGGATGAGCCGACGGCGACGCGTGTCGCCCGGCGGGCAAGCGGGTCGATCGGCGCCGCCCTGTCCATTCTGGCCGGGCGCGATTCTGATCAGATGCCCGTTCCCCAGCGAGCCGCCGAGCTGCTGCACCTTTGCCTGCGGGGCACGCGGTCTGATCGATATCGGGCCGCCATGAGCTTTGGAGCCAGGGGCGCCCGCCAGATCCTTCCTCCCCTGCTGGAGGAAATGGAGTCCCTGCTACGAGACTGCCTGGCGGCGGTTTCTGATGAGCCGGGCGCGGTGACCCGGCCTGATGTCGTGGCCAAACTACTGGCCGGCGGTAAGCCGCCCGCCCTGGCTCTCCTGGAGGCTCACCGGCACATTGATATGGCGCGCGAGTCAGCGGCCGCGAACGCGGCTCCGTCAGGCGTCGTCGCCGTTCTGCTGGATGAAATCGCGGCTGCCGTCGCCAGGCCCGATCATCTTGCGCTGGTGGGCTGGAACACCAGGTGACTCATGTGGTATATTGTTGGTTTGCCGGCCGGCGGGGAACGTTTGGCTGTGATTCGAAGTTCTATCCGGAGTCGCTGTGACCCGACAATTGTCGCATCTGGACGAAAAAGGGCGCATCCGGATGGTAGACGTAAGCGCCAAGCCAGTCACACGCCGGTGGGCGAGCGCTGAAGGACGAATAAGAATGCGGCCCGAAACGCGATTGGCTATTCGGGCCGGCGAGGTGGGCAAAGGTAACGTGATCGAAACCGCTCGCCTGGCCGCGATCGGGGGTGCGAAGCGCACCTCAGAACTGATACCACTCTGTCATCCACTTCCCCTCGATGCTGTTGATGTATTGGTTGAGGATGACGAGGAGCTTCCGGGGCTCCGGGTGGTGGTCCGCACCGGGGCCGAAGCACGAACCGGTGTGGAGATGGAGGCCCTGTGCGCTGTCAGCGCTGGGCTCCTGGCCGTGTACGACATGTGCAAGGCGGCCGACCGGGAGATGGAGATCCTTGGTATAAGGTTGTTGACCAAGGAGGGCGGATCCAGCGGACGCTGGGTCCGTGCGCCAGAGGGCGCGATTGAAGAATAGAGATGTTTGAGGAGTTATAGAATGAAATCGATTACCCGACTCCGGGGTCTCTGGCGAGCCCCTGGAGTGTTGCGTGTGTCGCGAGTGTTGCGTGTGTTGCGTGTGAGAGCCATTCCGCTCCTGGCCCTGGCCGCGGCTGTCTCGGCCTGTAGTACTCTCGCCTGGGCCAGCAGTCTCGAGGCGCCGGCTACCGAAATGGGCGCGGCGCTCGGCGCCGGCGTGCCTGGCAGATCAGACCTGCGTGATCTGGAGGCAGAGGCAAAGGCCGAGGCCGAAGCTCTGCTGGCCGGGAAGCGTCAGATCGCCGATAAACTTGCGGCCAAGTACGCGTCACAGTACCGAATATCGATAGACCTGGCCGACGCCATCCTGGACCACTCGGGAACGGAAGGAATCGATCCGGACATCGCGTTTCGGCTCGTGCAGACTGAATCTTCCTTCAAGCGGACGGCTGTCAGCTCAGCGGGCGCGATCGGCTACGCTCAGATCAAGCCCAGTACGGCCATGTGGCTGGATTCGACGGTCAGTTCGGAAGACCTGTTCGATCGGGACACCAACCTGCGGCTCGGATTCGGCTATCTGGCGATGCTGGCCGACAAGTACGACCAGGACATGCGGATGGCGCTGCTGGCGTACAATCGCGGCCCGGCTCGAGTTCGCCGAATGATTGCGGCAGGTCAGGATCCAGCCAACGGATACGCGCGCAGGATACTGCAGAGCCGCAGCTAGGCCGGGAACACCTGGACCGGCGAGACAATCTCGAACAAAGAGGTTACATGACGCTCGAACAGGATCTGCTGGGCAAGATAGAGTCCCACCAGGCCCAGGTCGGAATTATCGGGCTCGGCTACGTGGGCCTTCCGCTCGCGGTAGCGTTCGGAGAAGCCGGATTCCCCACCCTCGGTTTCGATGTGAACCCGGCCGTCGTGAGCGGTATCC
>JBDLJJ010000113.1:0-9090 GCA_039714435.1 Gemmatimonadota bacterium
GCAGGGCTGGAAGACCCAGTGGTGGAGATCGGGAACGGGTCAGGCCGATCAGCCGGCCTTCGTAGACCCGAAAGGGCAGACCCACGCGGGGTTTCGCCGCGTGCAACCCCAGCTGCCGCCCAATCCCGTGGCCTCGCTGGTAGAAGACACCAGCAGTCGCGGCGCCGATCCCGACTTTTCAACCGCCGGCGCACGCTGGAAACGCGAGGCCGACATCCCGGACAGCGTCTACTTCACGGCTCTGGAGGCCGCCGAGGCTCCGGGATGAGGCTGGGCACCGGGCTGAGCAGCGGCGCCGGAGCCACTTGAGCGCCGCGGGCACCTCCAGCCTACTCCGCGGGTTCCGGTGAACAACCATCCTGCCACTTACAGGTAGACCGCCTCCGGGCACCCCGCAGGCATAAATCTCGCCGCTTCGTCGCTCGCCGTCTCGTCTGCCGGCAAACGCGCCGCAGGCCGCCGCTTGCTCAGCCCGGAGTCAGCGCCACCGCCGGATTGATCCGCGTTACGCGCCTGGCCGGAATGAACGTGGCCAGCAGTCCAACCAGAACGAGAGCCAGAACCACCGTAGCGAAGATGATCGGATCTCGTGGATCTACATCGTAGAGGAAGCGTGCCAGTCCCAGCGTAAGCAGCATGGCAAGACCGATCCCGATCGTAATTCCGACGGCCAGCTGCGTCAGCCCGCGACGCATAGCCAGCCGAATCAGCTTGCCGTTGTGGGCCCCGAGCGCCATCCGGATTCCCATTTCTCGCTCGCGCTGCTTGACGCTGAACGACATCACGCCGTACAGACCTGCTGAGGCAAGGAACAGAGCCACGAAACCGAAGGCCATGAACAGGGTTCCGAAGGTCCGGTAGAACCAGGTCTGTTGCTTAACGACATCGGTCATGGAAATAGCATCGTAGATGGGCAGATTAGAGTCCAGCTTCATTACCGTCTCACGCACTGCCGAGGTCAGCGCCATCGGGTCCCCGCCTGCGCGAAGTGCGATACTCACGCGGCCTCCCAGAATCTCTCCGCTCTGCGCAACCGGAACGTAGTAGCCGGCAGGGTCGGCCTCGTTATTTCCGAAGCCTTCCATTTTGAGGTCCGGAACCACTCCGACCACCGTGAGCCACTCCGTCTCGACGTTCCGCTGGCGAATCTTCATACGCCGTCCGAGAGGTTCCCTACCCGCGAAGAAGCGTTCCACGAAACTGGTGTTCACGATCGCAACGCCCAGATTGTCCAGGTGGTCGGAAAACTCGAAGGCCCGCCCCTCTAGAACTGGTGTCTCGAACGTGGCGAAATAGCCTGGAGTAACTATGCCCTCTCTGGCGCGCGGATAATCGTCTTCCGTCGGGTAGCTTTCACCCTCGAGCTCGAATTCCCGGGTGCCGTTGCCCGAGGCCGGTAGGCCGTCGGACAGAGTAGCCGCCGCCGCGCCCGGCATTTCCTGCAGATTGCGGAGCAGGAGCTCATAAAAACTGGTTCTATTCTCGGCCTCAGGATAGTCGGCTGAGGGGAGATTCATGCGAGCCGTGAAAACATCGTCGATCGCGAACGGCATATCTACGGTTCTCAGCTTGACGACGCTTCCGATCATGAGTCCGGCCGCAATGAGCAGTGCGCACGAGAGGGCCACCTCACCCATTACGATGGCGGACGTGATGCGGCCCATTCGCAGACCCGACGACCCGCGACCCTCTTCCTTGAGATTTTCGCTCATTCCCGCGCCGGTCGACCGTATGGCCGGGAGTAGCCCGGCAGCGACAGCCGACAGAACCGTGATGCCGATCACGAACAGAATCACCGTGCTGTCCATACCGAACGTCATCCAGAACGGCGGCGGATTGGCCTCGAGGCTTCGGTCGAACCATCCGATACCAGCGAGGCCTATGAGCACACCCAGCGAGGCCCCGACGAACGACAGGATCCCGACTTCGGTCAGCATCTGCCGAACGATTCGGCCACGCCCGGCCCCGAGCGCGCTCCGAATGGCCACCTCTTTTTCACGTACCGCGGCTCTGGCGAACAGAAGGTTAGCCACGTTGGCGCAGGCGATGAGAAGCACACCAAACACCGCGGCGAGCATCGTCAGCAGTAGAGCGCTGATCCCATCATCGAGAACGAAGTCGGCCCACGGCTCTACAATCGTTGTGTATCCCTCGTTGGTCTCCGGGAACTCCTGCTCCGCACGTCTGGCCAGGGTAGCGAACTCGGCTGCCGCCTGATCCCGATCCACTCCATCCTTCAGCCGCCCGAAGCCGGGATACCGTCCACCTTCACCGCGCTCCTGCTCGGCGGTGTTTATCTCCAGGGGCGTCCACAGTTCGGCTTCGATCGGAAACTTGAATCCTTCCGGCGCTACCCCGATGATGGTCATCACCGTTCCGTTCGCCTTCACCGTCCGGCCCAGAACGTCGGACGACCCTTCAAACCGTTCTTGCCAGGCGTTGTGGCCCAGAATGACCACCGGGTCGGCTCCCGGATCGTCTTCCTGAGCAGCGAAGCCTCGGCCCAGCTGCGGCCGCACGCGCAGAACGTCGAACATGTTGGCGGTGACCCGCGCGCCGATGTACCGCTCGGGCTCACCGTCGGTTCCGACGACATTGAAAGCGGTCTGATCCCACAGGCCCAGATCGAAGAGAGTGGTCTGCTCCTGCTTCCAGTCCGCGTACTCGTGCCGGTTGACTCCGTTGCGATCGATGTCGCGGGCGGGATTCGTCATCCAAACGGACACCAGCCGGTCAGCCTCTTCGAAGGGAAGCCCCTTGTACATGGCTCCGTTCACGATGCTGAATACCATGGCCGTGAGACCGATGCCCAGGGCAAACGTCACGACCGCAATCCCCGACAGTAGCGGCGTCTTTATGAGCATGCGGAAACCGTACCGCAGATCCTTGAGCAATCCTTCCATGTCCCCGGCCTCCTCCACGGCTGTCTGTACGCGCGTGCTTCCCATACGCTGCCGCTCGCGTCGAAGTTTCGGCTTGAAGCCTCGGCCCGCCGGAGGTTGACTATGTGGCCGCGGCGGATCTACGCTATGGCATGCGCATGCCGTCGCTGATCCACCTGAGAGCCGCAGCGGGCGCCGCCTTCCGGCGCTTCCCCGTGGTGCTGATCGTGACGATCCTGGCCACGGTGGCGGGAATCGTTCTGGCGCAGGGCGAGGACGAGGCAGTTCGCTACCTTCTGGCAGCACTCCTCGGCATCCCACTTCTGATTTCGGCCAATCTTGCTTCAGAATCTGGAAGCGGCCGCAGGCTGGGCCTGAGGCTGGTTTCGCTCGCGATCATCGGGTTGCTGTTCTGGCGCTGGCCGGCCTGGTCCGAGCAGGTTCGGGTGCTTCGCTATCTACAGCTCAGCCTGGCGGCACATCTCCTCGTCGCCTTTCTCCCCTATCTCAGACGTAACGAGCCGAACGGATTCTGGCAGTACAACCGCGCCCTGCTTATCCGATTTGTGACTGCGGTGCTGTACTCCGCCGTGCTGTTTGTCGGACTCGTGATCGCGCTGGTGGCGTTCGACAACCTGTTTGGCGTGGACGTGGACGGGGAAGCGTACGGCACGCTGTTCATGCTGCTGGCGATTCTGTTCAACACCTGGTTCTTCCTGGCGGATCTTCCTGCCGATCTGCCCGCGCTGGAGCAGGAAACGAGTTATCCAAAAGGGCTCAAGGTGTTCTCGCAGCACGTGCTGATGCCCCTCGTCTCCGTATACCTGCTCATGCTGACCGCGTATCTGGGCAAGGTGGTGATCACGACGACCTGGCCGGACGGCTGGATCGGACTCCTGGTGTCCAGCGTGGCCGCGGTGGGAATCCTGTCATTGCTTCTGATTCATCCCGTTCGGGACGACCCCGGGAACCGCTGGATCGGCACCTATGCGAGGGGGTTCTGGCTTGCCATGATCCCCTCGATCATCATGCTGCTGCTCGCCATCTGGAAACGGATCGACCAGTACGGAATCACCGAGCCCCGCTACATTCTGGTCATTCTGGCCCTGTGGCTCGCGGTCATGGCCGTCCTGTTCATAGTCAACCGCGACCAGAATATCCTGATTATTCCGGCCACTCTGTGCGCTCTGGCTCTGGCGACGGTGGCCGGACCGTGGAGCGCATACGACGTTTCACTGCGCGACCAGACTTCCAGGCTCGCCGACCTGCTTCGCAGCAACGGCATGCTGGTGGAGGGGCGAATCCAGGCTCCCGATGACGCGGTCGGATTCGAGGACCGTAAGGAGATCGGGGCGGTTCTCACCTATCTGGGCCGGACGCACGGCATGAGTTCCGTGCTGGGCTGGTACGGCGACTCGTTCCCGGAGGCCGATTCGGTGAGCGTAGAGCCCGTAAAGAAGTGGCAGGCGCAGTCTCAGGCTGGCCGGATGCTGAAGGGCCTGGGCGTCGATCCGGTAGACCCGAATATGCGGTTCGGAGACGATCCCTGGTTCAACTATCATGTCCTGCCCCAGGAATACCAGAAGGCGGTGGTGATCTCCGGCTACGACTATGCCGTGGAATGGCACTGGGGGGGAGGTGCGACAGGCCAGTTTGCGGTTGGGGCGGATACGCTGACCATCGATCTTGATGCCGGGAATCAAACTCTACGTTTGGGAATCGCGCGCGGGCCATCCGTTTCACTCGATCTCACGGAGCTTCTATCCGAATTGCAGCCCGGCGAGAGACACGCTACCAGCGCCGCGGTGCCGCCCGAGCTGCTTCGGATCACGGCGCAGACCGACGGGCTACGAGTGCTCGCGGTGGGCCGGCAGCTTTCAGGCCGAATCTCGGACGGGGAGCCCGTATTCACGGCATTTGATGCTCGATACTACATCGCCTACGATCCGGGTGAGCCTGCAGTACAGCCCACAGCGCCATAGCCGCGGGTCGTACGCCCGGTATCAGTAGAGGATGTGGCTGGCCCGCAGGTGTTCGCTGATCGGGTGCACCAGCAGCCGGCGCACACGGTAGGTCGCGTCGGGGTCCACGATGGTGGCCGCTTCACCGTTCCGCTGAGTGCGCGCGATCAGATACCAGTCCACCAGAGACTCGAGAATGCGCACGCCTTCCGCGAGTGGCAGCCGGAGCAGTTCGGCCAACTCGCGGGCGCTGAGCGCGGTGTGTTCGAGAAGCGCCTTGAGAGCGAAACGCTGTGTCTGCTCGAGCTCGCTCAGCCGCTGAAAATCGAGGCCCTTGATCGGTTTGACCCGGAGCACGTCCGCGGTTTCGTCGAAGCTGGTTGAACGCAGCCAGTAAAAGATGGCCAGCACAGGATGACGGCCGCTGACGCGGGTCAGGCGGTCGAAGTAGTCGCTGCGCAGGCTGGCCTGGCGTTCCTCCTCCGTGCGGGCCCGCCGCAGCCGGCGGCGCAGCAGAGGGTTGATCAGCTCCGGCTGCTCGAAGCGCAGCGGCAGGCCACTGAGCACATGTCGAACCGTGATCAGCTCTTCGACCTCCTTTCGGCCGAACTCCGACAGCTGTCGCACCTCGGGCAGGTGGGCCGCAAACCCGCTCGTGCGTTCGAGGAAGTCCCACCCCGGCTGACACATCGTGCACACCCACATCATGACCGGGTCGGTGCGAGACATGAGCGAAAAAAGTCCCTCGATTACGGCTCGCCCGGCCACCGAGCGCTTATACGTAAACTCCAGGTTTTCAATCACACAGAGGGCTGGTTTCTCGCTCGGGCGCGCCAGTATCGCCTCGGCCAGAGCCTCGAGCGAAGCCTCGGGTACGTCACTGAGGCCCAGCGCTTCGCCGAGCCTCTGGACCAGCTCGCGTTCCTCATTGCAGCGCCGGTCCAGGCGCACCATGGCCGTGTCTACCTCCTGGCCCAGCTCGGATATTACTCGTCCGACAAGACTCGTCCGGCCGCTGCCGTGCGGTCCGACGATCAAGAACGGCCGCGTACGGCCCTCGGCCCGCCGGGCCAGGTGGGTCCTGTAGGCTTCCAGGTCTCCGTCACGGCCCACCAGGACAGAGGTGTCGGACACGGGCCGCCGGGCAAACAGGCGCCGATAGACCAGCGGGAGGCTCTCCATCAGCTCGTTGAAGCCCGCTACCGCCTCGACAGTGGCTGAAAAACGGTCCGCCGCGTCAGCGCCGCTGGCTCCGACCGCGCTGCGGCCGAAGTTGAGTAGCCAGCGCGCCCCCGCCGCAGTTCGGCGTCTCACCGCGGCAAACCAGGCTGCGGCTGCGGACAGGCCTCTCCTGCCGGCGATTACTGTCCTGCGCCAGGCCGAGGCCGCGCGCGCGCGCAGGTCGTCGAACTGCTCCTGGACGCCCGATTCGACCGCCAGCCGGTCCAGCAGCCGTCCCTCGGCCTTGTCGAAGGCCGCCGCTGCCAGGGCCGCGAAATCTGCGGCAGCCCGCCGGAGCGGGCCGGCCAATTCCGTGCACTGGTCCTTGCCACTCCGGATCGCGTTCAGGGCCAGCTCTCGCGCCGCGGCCGCATCGGGCGTTCCAGCCGGGCCGCTCTCGCCCTCGGTCTCCGAAACAGAATCGGCCTCATCGGTATCCGCCTCCAGGTCGCCCTGTTCGCCCCGCAGTTCCTCCCTGGCCGCGGCGTATCCGTAGGCCAGCATGCCGGCCAGCTCCCCGAGCAATTCATCGGCGCGGCCTGCGGCCTCGACGGCCACGCGGGTCGAGTCACCGATCTTCTGCAGCACCAGGGCATCGAGCGCCTGCCGGCTCACCTGGCGTGGCCGAACGATCTTGACCGTTCCGTCAGGCCGAACGTTCTCATCCGAGCCGGATGGCGGGACATGCAGCTCCAGTGACTCCGGTAGTGAACCCAGGTCATCCACGAGCCGATCGAGGGCGGACCGGACCACCGCTTGAGCGGTCAGCTCCAGCGACTGCTCCTCGTTGTCGGTATAGGTGCGCGCCACCACAGAACCGCCCCCGCTCAGAACCGGGTTCAGGCCCGGTTCGTCGGCGAGCGCGTCCAGGGCATCAGCCGAATCGCCGGCGCTCTCAAAGGCCGATTCAGTGGCCAACTCCAGGTCATCGAGATTGGAGCGAGTGGTGTCCAGGCGAACCAGCACCGACCGTAGTGTCGCGTCGACTACGCCGCGGACGACCGCTTCCCGGGCTGTATGAAGGCTCTCCGCCGTCGCCAGCAGACCTGTCGTGAATTGAAGCCGCGCATTGGCGATTCGGTGCCATGACGTCCACTCGTCCTCCGTCTCCGCCTCAGAGTTTTCGGCGAAACTAGCGCCTCCCCAGCCGGCCTCGGCCGTAATTCCTCGAGCCGCCGCGTCGCTGGTGCGCAGGGGTGCCATGAAAGTGCCGGAACGCTCTGCTTCCCAGACCAGAGCGGCCTGCGCGTCTCCAGCCGCCTGAGTCATTTCCTGCTCGATCAGTTCGAAGGGCCGTACTTCCGCCGCTGCCGCGAGTGCGGCGTCCAGCGTGAGGACGCCCTCCGCTACGGTCACGGCTTCCGGTCCCGGTTCCGGCGCGGATTCCGGTTCTGCTGGCGCGGATTCCGGTCCCGGCCCCGATTCCGGGCCCGGCACGGGTTCCGTTTCCGAATCCCTGAACTCTGGCGCGAGCGAGTATGGCGGGAGCCACAGCGGGTCGACGGAGGGAATGATGGCGCGCGCCCAATCGTGAACAGCCAGTTCAACAAGCGCGATCGGCTCCGCGCAGGCCTGGTACCAGCCATCCAGGACCGGACCAAACGCATGGGGCAGTCTCCGCTCCGCGTGGTCTTCACCGAGCGCACGGAGCGGTATGGCCTGCATGCGGGGCTTCCGGCTCAGCCACCTGGCGACCCGCGCCCTCCACTTCCGCAGCCTGGTTGCCGTACCATCAGCCGGCCCGGCCGCGAACAGGCCGCTGGCCTCAGTCTGGCGCACGATCGGAGGCAGGCTGGCCGGCAAGGATTTCAGGTCGGAGCTCAGCGCGGAGCGCCCCGACCGCGTCGCTGCTCCGAGGTCCAGCCTGCTCAAGGATCGGAACAGAGGCTCGACTACTGAACGCCGCACGGCGATCAGGTATTCAGCGGCCGCTCGAGCCGCTTCCTCCCGCTCGGGTTCGCTGGTGGCGGTTTCGAGCCTGGCCGGGTCCAGGTCCCGAACCAGGTCAGCGTGCTCGCTGGAGGCCTTTTGCAGCGCGTCTCGGAGGGGCTGCCAGGTCGACTCGCGGAGCCGCTGGGTGAAGCGGGCTGCGGTCCGAGCAGTGTGGTCTTCGATGCGGGCTAACCACTCGTGCAGGTCATCCTCTCCGCTGCCATGACTCCTGGGGTCAGGACTCATTCGCCGTCCGCGTAAGCTCGATCAGATCCTGGGCGTCTTTGTATGTCGGGATGAGCCCATGCTTCCGGAATTCGTCCCGGGCCCGCTCCGTCACGTCGCTCTGAAATAGGAACTCGTAGCGGGCGTCCAGGACGTAAGCCTTGATCTTGATGCGGGTAAGGAACGTCTCCCTGAATTCGTCTCCCACCAGCACCACGATCGGTTTCTTCAGATAAGCGTACGGAGAGACCGCAGCGGCATCGTAGGCCAGCCGCTTGGCGAGCGCCTCGTCGACCCAACCGGGCAGGAACAGCTCCGTCACGACCTGGCAGTCGAGGGCGCCGCTATTCGCGTTCGACACCTGGCTGTCGACAACGAGCGCGTTGGGGACACTCACCATGCTGTCGGAGGGAGTAACGACGCGGGTAGAGCGCAGTCCGATCGACACGACCTCACCATACGTGTCACCCACAGTGATCTTGTCGCCGACCTGAAACGGCTGGTCAAAGATGATCACCAGCCCGCCGAAGACATTCTTGAGCAAGTCCTGCGCGGCGAATCCCACTGCAACTCCGACCGCTGCTCCCGCCGCGAGCAAGTTTGCCGTCGTGACATGAAAAATGACCTGGATCACAAAGTAGGCGGCAAACACCCACAGGCTGATGCGAAGAATAGGTACCAGGCGCTTGTACAGGAGGCGGCGTTTAGCGCTTCGCTCGGCAAGACTGTTGAGGGTCCAGACGAGTAGTCGGCTGAAGGCTCCCAGGACCAGTAGGAAGACAAGAGCCAGAGCCACCCGCCTGCCGATATGCTCGAGCCGCTGCCGTGCTTCCTGGAGGGTGGGCGGAGGTCCCGCACCAGGTCCGGCT
>JBDLJJ010000114.1:0-9079 GCA_039714435.1 Gemmatimonadota bacterium
TGGGACTACGGCTTGGGAAGCTCGATCGCGTTGGGAGCGGGGAGGAGTCTGCTGTTCGTGGATCTCTCGTATTGGTGGTTTGGCGATCTGTCTGATCTCGAGCTCACGGACGGCTTGAGCTATGCGGCTGGCGTCAGCGTTCCCGCGTTCGAGGGACAGGGATCTGTCCTGTTCACGCTTTCGGGCATGTCGCGGATCATTGAAACGACAGACCCTCCCGTGTCACTCGCCACTTCAGTAGGACGCTCGGTGGGAAGACGCGGTTTTCTTAGCGTCGGGGGCGGAATCGGACTGACCGAGTCGGCTCCCGACCTGTTCTTCCAGCTCGGGTGGTCTTTCCGTAACTAATACCCGACGGCTGTGCTGACGCCGAGTCAACTGTTTCTCTACACGGGCGCTCGCCTGTCGAGGAATGCAGAGAGACCTTCGCGGGCATCGTCCAGGCCAAAGAACTCGTCAAGATAGTGCTTCCTGGCAACCTTTAGGCTGCGCGAAAAGGGAAGATCGAGACCGGCCAGCGCAGCCTTTTTCGCGAGCCGAATCTCCGGCTGCCCGAACTCTGCCTCGGCCGATGCGAGGATCACGTCGGAGGTGAGAGCCAGTTCACAGCCAGCGCCGAGGGCCGGTCCGTTGACTGCGGCTACCACCGGGCACTCGAAGTCGAGCAGACGCTGGACAACGCTGCCGAACAGTTCGGGCATGCGCTCCATGCACTCGGCTCTGTGATCCGAGACATCGAAGCCGGCGCAAAAGATCCTCCCGTGGCCAGTAACGACTAAACCTTTGAGCTCAGAGTCGGCCCGAAGCATGGACAGCACATCGTCCAGTTCCTGCAGCGTGCGGATGTCGAGGTGATTCGCCGGTGGTTGATCCAGCGTAATCGTGGCAACGTAAGCCTCATGTATGTAGCACAGAAACTTGCACTCACGGATCATGGCTGCGTGCTTCTATTTGTAGCCAGGGTTGTCCCTTCAGAACACGCTTGTCGCCAGAACACGCAACAGCGTGTACCCGGCCAGGAAACTCACCCGGTTTCCCAGCGGTTCTCATATCGGTGACCCGGTAACAGTGGAGGCTGTGATGTGTAGGCGAGCATGATCGGGCTGGTCAGTTGGCAGGAGACACGCGACACCCTGGCACGAACCGTTTGGGTCGCCGCGGCTGTCCTGCTGATGACCGCGGCCCTGATCCTTACCAAGACCGGCCGGGACGCTCTCTACTTCCAGAAGGCTGGGCTGTTCGACCTGCCGAAAGCGTACGCGGGTATCGCGCTGCTTGCGGGGCCGATGGCGGGTATGATCCTGCTCGTCATGCGGTTCGTAGGTCCGCGCGCGTTTCGAATCGGGGTGCCGCTGGTCGCTGGAGCCGGACTTGTCTGGTTCTCAGCGCTGGTGCGGCCGGGCGGTGGATTGCTGATGACCCTGTTCTTCATGTCGGTACCGCTGTTCTTCGGTGTGATGTTCTCGCTGGCGTGGCTCATGGCCGCTGATCTGTTGGACCACCTGCCGGCCCGGAATCTGGGACGGCCGTACAGTTTGATCGGAGCGGCGTCGATCGTCGGAGGTATCCTGGGGGGCATCACCGCACGGCTCCTGGCGCCTTACATGGAAGCGCCGCGGTTCCTGGTGATCGGCGGCGTGACGCTGGCGGCGGCTGCGCTAGTCATGGCGGCGGCCCAGACTAAGTATCCGGTGCACCAAAGCGCCGCTCCCCTACCGGAAACGAGGGACCCTCATCCCCTCCGCACGCTGCTGCGCCAGCGGTATATCCTGATCCTGGTTGCGATCGCGGTCACGGGCTCGCTGACTGGAGTTCTGATCGAATTCCAGTTCTTCCTCGCAGCTGCGACATCTGGCAACGATGCGCGCGAGAACGCGGTTCTATTCGCCAATCTCTACACATGGCTAAACGTCGGCGCCCTGCTGGTTCAGCTGCTGCTTGTGCCCGAGCTTCAGAAGTGGATCGGGGTCGGCGGTAGCCTGCTCATCCTTCCCGGTGCCCTGGTGGGCGGCGCGGCGGCCCTGGTGGCCAGCACAACGCTGCTCGCCCGCTCCGGCCTCAGAGCCGCGGAGGGCGGACTCAAGGCCTCGATCCACAGGTCGAACTGGGAACAGGCCTTCGTTCCGATAGCCAGGGCGGGCCGAAGCCTCGCTAAGGTTCTGATCGACGGCATCGGCACGCGGCTCGGTGAGGGGTTGGCCGCTGTGATCGTATTCGTTTGGCTGGCTGGACTGGGTGAGGCGGGCCTGGATGGTCGGAACACATTGTGGCTGAACATTCTCCTGGTTGGCGTCGCGCTAACCTGGTTCCTGCTCTCCCGCCGACTTGCCGCGTTGCTGCCAGCCGTGTCCGTGCCTGCTGCCGACAAGGTCGACCTGAAGCCGGACATACCGATTCCCGACTCGTGAATGATCACAGCCACTCTCGGTGAGAGTGTACAGAGAGAAGCCCACTGCCAGACGACTGAGGGCAAGCGGCCGGACGAACCCATGGGCCGGGAGTACTAATGCAAAAACCCACGGGCTCGCCGGCGCGCCTGTCAGGCGAGATGCCCGACGGCAGCGGAGCTCTGCTGCGTGCGCCGAGAGTTCAACAGACCGTACACGGCTCCCAGCACGCCTCCGTACGCGAGATGCCCCATCAGGCTGGGCATCATTCGCAGCATGACAGCCGGAGACCAGCTTGCGGCCACCCCCTCCAGGCCCGAACCCATCATCACTGGCATGAAAGTCAGAGGCCCGAGAAGAAACCAAATAGCGCCATAGAGAACACCGAATTGAACCGCGCTGCGGATTCCGTTCAACCGCCTTCCGAATAGAACGGCGAAACTGACTCCGATCGCGGCGCTGATGACCATATGTACCAGGAACCCGCCCGCCGCGGTTGGCAGGCCCATCATTCGACCGATCATGGGCAGGGCGCCCATCATCCCCAGCATCATTCCGAACAACATGCCCCCGGCAAGGCCGCCGATGGCTCCGTATCTAATTCGCTGCATATCCATTCTGATCTCCTCGTTCACTTGCATCGCTCGTTCGGGTCGGGGATCCAAATCGAGTCCCTCGACGTTTGTCCGCATGGTGAGTGTCACAAGTGGGCGGAATCTTACAGCTGGAATCGGAGAAGACCTGACGAAGCGCATGAAACCAGAGGCTATCGAGGCTGTGAGCGTGAACGACCCGGGCTTGCCCGAGCGGATCCGGCGTCGCGACCCAGCGGCTCTGCGCGCGGTGGTCGAGGCCTACCTGGGACAGATTCTCAGAGCGGCGCGAGGTGCGGGTCTCGACTTGCAGGAGTCGGAGGAAGTCGTGCAGGCCACCTTCACGACATTCCTCGAGACCGCGCAGCGCTTCGAAGGCCGGTCGTCTGTGCGCACCTGGCTGTTCGGAATCCTGTACCGAAAGATTTCCGAGGCTCGACGTGGCCTGGGTCGGGCCCGGCAGTTGGACGACATAGACGGTGTGATGGAGAGCCGCTTCCGGGCGGACGGACGCTGGGCCAGGCCTCCGCGCCCCGCTGACGCCGACACGTGGCACCGCGAGATACGGGGGGCGATTGACGAATGCCTCGGCACAGTTCCATCAGCTCAGCGCATGGCGTTTGTTCTTCGTGAGGTCGAGGAGCTGACGACGGAAGAGATTTGTAATGTTCTGGAGGTTACGCCCACCAACCTGGGTGTCATGATGTATCGCGTACGGAACCGGCTGCGTGACTGCCTCGAGGCACGAGGGATCAGCGGCCCAGAGGCTGGAGGCTGAGGGATGGCGAACTGTCGAGAAGTGGCCCGCTCACTCGCATCGGACGAGGCGGGCGATGCTGGAAGACGGCGAAGCCTGGCGACCTGGTTCCACCTGGTGTGGTGCCGGCATTGTCGCCGCTACGCCTCGCAGCTCGAACTATTGGGGCAGGCATCCAGGCAAGCCATGCAGCCCCAATCGGAAGATCTGGAACTTAAGGAACGTCTCGAGAAAGCCCTGCTGGACGCAGCGGACGATCCACCGAGCCCTGGACTGTAACCACCGAGCCCTGGACTGTAAGAAACAGACGACTCGCTGCACTAACTCCATGGAGACCCCGCTACAGGCGGGGAAGACTCGACACGATTTCACGGAGGTATATGCAGCATGTTTCTACGAAAGAGGTGGACCCGGAAGACAGCCGCCAGGATTGCCACGCTTGGACTGGCGGTTGGCATGACGACGATGATCAGACCGCTTGACGCTCAGGCGCAGCAGAGTCTCTCACTGGAGGGCCGGGGCGGCATCGCGGTTCCCACCGGCGATCTCGCGGATCTGCTGGACGTCGGCCCGAGCTTTGGAGCCGGGCTATCGTATCAGCTGAGCCCTCGCGTTTCGTTGCGACTGGACGGTGACGTGGACATCCTGAGCGGCGTCGACGCCGATGGCTCCGGCCCGGAGGCGCCCGACGCGAACATCTACCACTATAACCTGGGCCTGGAGCTGAAGTTGCTCGATTCAGAGGCCTCGCCCTGGCATCTCGCTGCCAATGTGGGCGCCGGCGCCTCGACGCTGGACTTCGACGACTTCGCTGTATTGGGCACACCCGTCGATTTCAACGAAACATATTTCACCGCTAACGGAGGCCTGAAGGTCGCATATAACGTCGCACGAAACGTGGACGTCTTTGTTGGCGCGCAGGCCTTCTTGATGTTCACGGACGAAGCTGACACAGCTGTGTTCTCACTCCTACGCTCAGATCTGGATCCGGCTGGATTCGACAACGCCTGGACCATTCCCATAACCGCCGGTCTTCGCATCGGCATCTAGCCAAGCCGGAGCTTGCCGGGGTCGGGAGTACGTTTTCCGGCCCCGGAAGAGCCGGCGCTAGCTTGTCTAGTTTTTGGCGGGCGCGCCGCGCCCGAAGGAACTTTCCAGCATGCGCTTGGGTTGGATGCACCGAGACACTCAAGGGAGATCCGGATGCTGAAACTCGCGAAGCGCTCCGCGCAGTTCGTCGCGTTCATAATGGCGGTGGTCTTGGCCACTCCCGCTGCCAACGCCCAGTCTGCCAATTCCACCCAAGCCGTTTCTATACTGAGTGAGGCCGAGAGAATTCACGGTCTCGCACTCCTGTGGCGAGAAGTCTCGTACAATTTCCCTTTCTTCGATCAGGTGCCGGAGCTCGACTGGGACGAGACATTCACGGAGTTCTTGAATCCGGCCCGTGAGGCGGAAAGCACGCTCGAGTACTACCGCGTGCTTCAGCGTTTCGTCGGCCTGCTCGAGGACGGCCACACCAACGTCTATTTTCCCGACAGCCTACTTGCTCGGCGGCCTTTCGATGATCCGTGGGTGCGGCTGGAGGCCGTGCGCCGCCGGCCCATCGTGGCCAACGTTGACGCCGCACTCGCCGACCGGCTTCCGCTCGGTTCGGAGATCGTGAGCGTCGACAGCATCCCGGCCGAACGCTATCTGAGCGAAAACGTGTTGCCCTACATGGCCGCTTCCACCGATGCGATCCGGCGCGAGCGGGCGATTCGCGGAATCCGCGCCTGGGGAATCGGGTTGCTCGTGGGTCCGGCCAACTCGTCTGTGCAGGTGGGCTTTCTAACCCCATCCGGTGAGGAACGAGAGATCGAACTGACCCGGGACCGGTACACGCGCGCCGCAGATTGGGTCAAGGCCCCGACCGGCCCGCGCCCCCTGCTCGAGTTTCGGTGGCTTGAGAAAGGTATGGCCTACGTTGCCCTCAACAGCTTCTCGAAATCCGAAATCGTCCAGCGCTTCGAGGCAGTGAAACAGGATCTCATGACCGCGGACGGCATTGTTCTCGACCTTCGCCGTAACGGAGGAGGAAGTGACTTCAACGCTACGGCCATCCTATCGCACTTCACCGATGAGGCGCTTGTCGGCTCCGGTTCACGAATTCGCGTTAACGACGCGCTGTACCGCGCATACGGGAGCTACGGGGAGACCACGCTGCGTGGGGCATTCCCCAGCGATAGTGGTGGTCTGGTGGACCGCTCGCTCGAGCACCACCGTGGCGTGGCCTGGCGGATCATACCTCCGGATACAATCCAGCCGGACTCCGGACCCAAGATTACGGCTCCGGTGGTCGTTTTGATCGGGCCGCGCGTAGCCTCCTCGGCCGAGAATTTCCTGGTGTTCATGCCTGATACACCACAGTTTACGACTGTAGGTCTCCCGACGGTGGGGAGCACGGGGCAGCCCGCGCGCATGGATCTTCCCGGCGGAGGGTGGGCGCGCGTGGTGTCGAGGGCGGCGATCCTCCCCGACGGCAGCACCTGGGTCGGCGAGGGGATCATTCCTGATGTAAGCGTCGAGCCCACAGTAGCGGATGTCGTGGGAGGCCGGGACGTTGTCCTCGAGCGAGGCATACAGGTGCTGCGCGAGGACATTCATGAGCACGACCAACGATCCAGGGCTCCCTAGCGGAATCCCCGGCCCACGCGAGGGCCAACAGCTTCAGCGCATCATGCGGGTCCGGGATGGGCTCGCCGTAACCATCGGGATCGTCATCGGGGCGGGCATCCTCGGCACTCCCGGCCTCATCGCGGGCTACCTGGGTGACCCCTGGATTATCCTCGCTGTATGGTTGCTGGGTGGGGTGGTGGCTGCCCTCTCTACGCTGCTTCTGGCCGAGATGGCCGCCGCTCTTCCGAAGGCGGGCGGTAAATACGTTTACGCGGCCGAGGCGTTCGGCCCAGTGGCGGGGTTCGTAGCCGGGTGGTCCGAGCTGCTGGTCACGCGCGCCCTTTCCGGAGCGGCCAAAGCGGTTCTCATCGCTACGTACATCATCGGGCTCGCCGGGGGTTCTGGTTCGGTGGGACTCCTGGCCGTCGTGGTGGTGCTGGGCTTCGCCTTCCTGCACCTGGGCGGCCTCAAGATCGGGACCGTGTTCCAGAATGTGAGCACCGCTATCAAGGTCGTCTTCCTGCTCGCGGTGGCGGCGGCCGCGATCGCGGCCGGCGAGACACGCGGATTCGGCCTCGAGGCCGTTTTCAAGCCCGAAGTGTCTTTCCTGCTCGGCTTCGCCCTGGCGTACCAGGCTGTAGCCTTCACCTACTATGGTTGGGAGGACGCGGCTAAGATGGCGGAGGAGACGATGGATCCGGGGAAAGCGCTGCCCCGTATTCTGATCGGAGGCGCCGCCGCCGTGGCCGTGCTCTATCTGTTGATCAACGTGGCCTTCTTGACCACCCTCACGCCGGCGGAGATGGCGGCTTCGGATCTGGTGGCCCGCGATGCTATCGCGGCCGTACTCGGCAGCACGGCCGGTGTCGTGATCACGGCCGGATCTCTACTGATCCTGGTCTCGAGCCTGAACGTCAATTTCCTTGGAATGCCGCGGGTTGCGTTCGCCTTGTCGCGCGACCGGCTCGCCCCCAGTGCCTTCCGGAAGGTCTCGGAGCGCGGTACACCGACGTTGGCGCTGTGGTTCATCACTGCCCTGATAGGCCTGCTCGCCTTAAGTGGGGCCTTCGAACTGCTCATCCGCTTCATGATGATGGTAGCCGTGACCATCGATTTGATGGTGCTGCTGGCTTTCTTCCGGCTTCGGAAGACGCGGCCGGACTTGGCACGGCCGCTGCGCGTTCCGGCCTACCCCTGGTTGCCCGGTCTCACGATCGTGCTGTACGTAGCGATCATCGCGATTTTCGTTGGCACGCAGCCCAGACTGGCGCTGGGCGGCGGTGCTATGGTGGCAGCGCTGACCGTGGCGGGCGTCGTGACGGCGCGGAGGCTGCGGCTGAGACCGCTTGGCGTCGACTGAGCCGGGTGCGGAGACGGTGACAGATCCGGTCAATCAGCCTCCGTGTGCTGCCTCTTCCAATCGTCAGTCAAGGCGCCTGCGAAGTCCCAGTGTCCCTCGTCAATTTCCTGTTACGTACGGTATGATGTCCCCTGAGTGAATTGCGGAGTCCGAATCGCTGCTTACAGTGGGTGGCTGCACAGGACAAAAAAACCTACCGATTCTTCGCACCAGATGACGATTCGCCAAGCGCTCGCGGCCGTATAACAAGCGCCCGCCTGTCGGTGGCCATCCAATGTCGGTCGTGACCCGCGCGCGCTATCGTAGGATCAGACTACGACTGGGAGCGCTGTCGATGTCCAGCCAGATGGAACGGTTCAACGAAAGTCTGGTGGGCCGCTACACGATCGAGCGAGAGATCGGGCGTGGAGGAATGGCCACGGTCTACTTGGCCACCGACCAGAAACACGGGCGGCAAGTGGCCGTGAAGGTCATTCTCCCGAGTATCGCCTATTCCATCAGCGGAGAGCGATTCCTGCGCGAGATAGAGATCGCCGCCCGACTCGCACATCCCAACATCCTCCCCCTGCTCGACTCCGGCCAGGCTAACGGCTTTCTATACCATGTGACTCCTTACATGGAAGGGGAAACCCTCGGAAAGCGTCTGAAAAGGGAACGAGAGCTTCCCATCGCGGATTCCGTACAAATCGCGCGGGAGATAGCCGATGCGCTCGACTACGCGCATAGCGAGGGAATAGTCCACCGGGACGTCAAGCCGGAGAACATCATCCTCTCCAGGGGGCACGCTCTGATCGCGGACTTCGGCGTCGCCCGCGCCATCGAAGTCGGCGGCGGCGAGAGCCTCACCGAGACCGGTATCGTGCTGGGAACACCTGCGTACATGAGCCCCGAGCAGGCATCAGCCGAACGAAGCCTCGACGGGCGCAGCGATATTTATTCCCTCGCCTGCGTCGTGTACGAGATGCTGGGCGGAGAGCCACCACTGATGGGGCGCACTTCGGTGGCCACCATGGCACGGCGGCTCAACGAGAGCCCGACTTCGCTTCGAGTCGTTCGCCAGTCCGTGCATCCCGGGATGGAGGAGGTAGTCCACAAAGCGCTGTCCCGATTGCCTGCCGATCGATACGGGCGGGCCAATGAGTTCGCCGATGCACTGGCGGCGACTCTGTCCGGAGCGGCGACGCCTGCTGCGAGACGAGTTGACGCCCCTCCGGTAAAGCCTTCCTTCTGGGCGGAGCTAAAACGGCGCAAGGTATACAGCGTCGGCGCAGTGTATGTCGTCGTCGCCTGGCTGCTGGTGCAGATCGCAGACACCGCGTTCCAG
>JBDLJJ010000115.1:0-8714 GCA_039714435.1 Gemmatimonadota bacterium
TGCAGTAGGCACTCACCGTCTCGCGGACGTGAAGCGTGCAGGTAATGTGACGAGCGAAGTAGACCATCGTGTAACTCCCGTGTGCCGAGGCAGTAGAACCGAACATATACCGAAGTGCCAATATAACAAGGGGTTTTCAGGCCTCCGGAGCGGCTCACAGGCGTGCAAACGGAGCTTAAGAGACCGAACGCTGCACGGAATTCAGATAAGAGCTGGCAGGCGGGACGGAGGGAGGCTCACCAGCCGCATCCAGGGTAGGAATCGGACCCGGACACTTGGACCGTCCCAAATCCTGTCAAGGCTCCAGATTCTCGGCTGGCCCGGCGCTGGCACGCGAGCGTACATACTGACTCAACTACATTGCGATACTTCGGCGGGCCGGCCAGCAGTCCGGCCAGCAGTCCGGCCGTCGGGCCGGCCATCAGGCGGGACCAGCGGGCAGGCCGTCAAGCGGGCCGGCAAGCAGGCCGGCCGTCAAGCGGGACCAGCGGGCAAAGGTTCTACCCGACCAGCGAACTCGAGAGCTCAGGGTGACCAACGTCCTTGCTACTTACGCCTAGTAGATCACGCCACCCCCCACGACGACATCATCCCGGTAAAGAACGGCGCTCTGTCCCGGGGTCACGGCGCCCTGCGGCGAGGCCAGACGCAGCTCGAACGCCTCATTTGAGGCTTCCATCACCGTGGCCTCGACGATTGCCGCCCCGTGCCGAATACGGACACCCAGGATCTCATCCGGCTGCGGCACGTCAGCGAGCCAGTTGGCGTCACCCGCCTGAAGAGCGCACGTGGCCAGCGCCTCGCGTGGCCCCACGACGATGGCGCGTTCCTCCGGGATGATCCGGAGCACGAAGTTGGGCGCCGCGGAGCCTCCCGGTAGACCCTTGCGCTGGCCGACCGTGAAGCGGGCGTAGCCCTCGTGGCTCCCCACCACAGTTCCGTCCTCCGTGAGTACGGGACCGGCCGACAGGGAAGGGTGGTCCTCACCCAGATACGTCCTTAGAACGCCAGCATAGTCGTTGTCGGGCACAAAGCAGATCTCGAACGACTCCGGCTTATCGGCTGTGCGCAGGCCCAACTCGCGCGCCAGAGAACGAACAGACGGCTTGGCCAGGTCTCCGATAGGCAGAAGAAGCCGCGGCAGCACTGACCGGGGAATGCCCCAGAGAAAATACGTCTGGTCCTTGCGGTCGTCCGCGGCACGGCACAGTTCGGCTTCGGTTCCACTACCTCGCATGCGGGCATAGTGGCCTGTAGCGATGAAGTCGCAGCCCAGCCCATCCGCTCGGCGTACCAGATCTCCGAACTTCGTGAAGCTGTTGCAGCGCACGCAGGGGATGGGTGTTCGGCCGGCTGCGTATTCGCTTACGAAATTGTCGATGACGTCCTGCGTGAAGCTCTCCTCCACGTCGAATACGGCGTGTGGAAAGTCGAGGCGGTCGGCGACGGCCCTCGCATCGGCGATTCCCTCCAGTCCGCAGCAGGAACGGCTTGCTCCCGGGGTTTCGCCGTAGCAGAAGGTCTTCATCGTCGCGCCGACTACCTGGTAATCCTGCCGATGCAGAATCGCCGCCGCCACACTCGAGTCGACGCCGCCTGACATGGCCATGAGAACAGAACCCGGCCTGACCACCTAGCCGGCCAGGAGCTCCTCACAGCGCCGTCCCACGACCTTCAGGACGAGGTCGGCGGCGAGGTCGATATCTTCGGCGCTCGTATCATGTCCCTGGCTGAAACGAAGAACCGTGTAGTCCCCATCTTCAGACAGACCCATGGCCTTCAGCACGTGAGAAGTCCGGCTAGCGCCGCTGCTGCAGGCCGAGCCGCCGCTCACCGCCAGGCCCAGCATGTCGAGCGACGTTAGCACGATCGCCTGATCGCAGCCCGGGATTCCCATGCTGAGCAGATGAGGAAGCCTATGTGCGGTGCCGGCGCAGTGAATCTCGGCCTCCGGAATACCGCTCAGGATCCGCTCGCCCAGGCGGTCCCTCTGCTGAGTCCACCTGGCGGCGTTGGAAGGCATCTCCTCGACCGCCATGCGCGCCGCGACGGCAAAGCCCGTCGCCGCTGTCGGATTCTGCGTTCCGGGCCACAGGGAGCGCTCCTGCGAGCCACCGTATGCCAGCGGCTCCAGGTCCACGCCGTCCGCCACATAGAGCAGCCCGATGCCCACCGGGCCGCCCAGCTTGTGCGCCGTAATCGTGAGCATGTCGACCGGGACATCCTGGACCGACACGGGGATCTTGCCAAAGGCCTGCACCGCGTCTGTGTGGCACAGGGCGCCGTGCTCGTGGGCCATCTCACAGATCTGCGCCAGCGGCTGAACCGCTCCTACTTCGTTGTTGGCCCACATCACGGAGACGAGCGTCTTACGGTCCGATGGCTTCTCGAGCAGGCTTTCCAGAGCGTCCAGGTTGACGACGCCGCACGAGTCGACCGGCAGATAGTGGACCTCACTGCCATTCGCCTCGCAGTGCCTGGCTGATTCCAGTACCGCCTTGTGCTCCATGGAAGACACGATAAGCCGCGGCGGCTCCGGACAGCTTCGGGCGAATCCGAGCACGGCGAGGTTGTCGGACAGGGTGCCGCCTCCCGTGAATACCATACATCCACGGTCACCACCCAGCGCATCCGCCAGGACTCCACGTGCCTCTTCAAGCTTGCTCTGCGCCTTGCGGCCGAAAGCATGGGTGCTGGCCGGATTGAAATCCGCCTCGCCGATCACGGACGACATCGCCTCCCACACTTCCGGTCTCATCGGCGACGTAGCCGCGTGATCCAGATAAACAGGCTTTCTAGCGTTCATGTCGGAATAGTGCGAGGAATTCGCTTGGCGCGCTACAGATGATGCCGATGCGGACGTTACAGGGTGTGCAAACCGCAGCGGTCGCGGTACTACAAAGAGCGAACGCCCAGCTCCGTGACGTCGTTAGCTTCCATCGTCTCGTCCGTGTAGAACGGCTCTCCGAACCCTTTGCGGATCAGGGTCCCGTAGTGGCGGGCTTTGGCCTCTAACAGATCCAGCAGCGGCTGGCCGCTGGGGAAGGCCTCCCCCGCAGCATTGTCTCCCTCGAACTGGGAAGCGTAGCAGGCTATCGCGCTTCGCTTGCGCTCAAACTGGTCCGTGATGTCCACGACGAACGTCGGTTTGACAGCGTCTTCACGGTAGGCCATCGCGTACAGGATTTTTTGCGGCCGGTGTGGCGCATCGTCGCCCCCGAACCTGGCCAGGCCGGCTAGAAAACACGCGTCGCGGCCTAGCTCCGCCGTCAGCCGGTGATCCGGATGGCGGCCTCTCAAATAGGGCAGGATCACGACGCGAGGCGTGAGGGCCCGTATCAGGCCCACGAGCAGTTCGCGTGTTTCTTGAGTGTTGAAGACGCCAGCGTCGGGAAGTCCCGCGTTGAGGCGAACGCTGACACCGAGTACGTCGGCCGCCGCATCCGCTTCGGCGGCTCTTACCTCAGCCGTACCCCGGGTCCCCATCTCTCCCGCCGTAAGGTCCAGAATACCCGTCGTGTGCCCCTGATCGGCGCAGCGGGCCAGCGTTCCCCCGCACAGCAACTCGGCGTCGTCACGATGCGCCGCGATCACCAGGACGTCGACAGGCCTGGCGGTGGCCAGCTTGCCCGTCACACGAAGTCCGAGTCTATGATTGACGCATCACTCATAGCGCAGCGCCTCGACCGGGTCCAGCCGCGCACCCTTGGCGGCGGGATAGAGGCCGAAGCCGATGCCTGTCAGCGCCGAGGCCACGAGCGCGACGACTATCGCCCACATCGGGGCCGAGGCGGGAAGCGGCGTAAACGTATTCACCAGCCACACGATTCCCCCGCCCAGCAGCAGGCCGACGCCGCCACCCACCAGAGTCACCGTTGCAGCCTCCACCAGAAACTGCCAAAGCAGGTCTCGCCGCCGGGCGCCCATCGCCTTTCGAAGCCCGATCTCCCGGGTTCGTTCGGTGACGGAGATCATCATGATCCCGATCACGCCGATTCCGCCCACCATCAGTCCTACTCCTGACAGCGCGACCATGGCCGCGAAGAACACCCCGGTGAGGTTGTTCCAGAACTCCTGCATCTGATCCTGCGTGATCAGTTCGAAGTTGTCGGGCTCCGTCGGCCGCAGGGCCCGAAGCTGCCTCATCCGGCCCCGCACCGTCTCGAGGGCATCGTCCAGGCTCGTCTCATCCGCGGGCTGGACGGTGATCCAGATCATTCGGTCCCAGGGGTTCAGGTACTTCATGGCGGCCGAAAACGGAATGAAAACCCAGTGGCTCGAGAGGCCCGCGAACAGGTTGGCTGGCTTACGATACGTACCCACGACGCGGAACGGAGCCCTGGGACTGGCAGGACTGCCGATCGCGATGTCTTTGCTGAGAGGGTCCCGGCCCTCGAACAGATCCATCGCGGTCTGAGAGTCGATAACGGCCACCGGCTGATTGCGTTGCTCCTCGTTGGCCGTGAAGAACCGTCCGTCCGTTACGTCACCGGCGTCAATCTCCAGGTAGCTGGCGTCTACGCCGTACAGCGAAATGCGTACGTCCTGGTCGGCTTGCTCCGCCATGAAGGGCAGGCTCGACAGGTCGACGCCGGCGCTGGCACGGCGGATTCCCGGCAGCCGACCCAGTTCCCGCGCCCAGTCCGGGTCGATGGGCGGGTTCCTCATGAACTCGTTCTCTTCCTCGTCGAGCGGTCCGCTCAGGCCACCCCCGCCGGGAGGAGCATGGAACACGTAGAAGGTGTTCGGGCCAGCAGAGGCGATCACATCCTGGAAGCTCGTGTTGAGTCCCTGTACCATGGCGGCCATCACCATGACGACCATGACGCCGATGGTGACTCCGAGGATCGTGAGCGCGCTGCGCACCTTGTTGCTGCGGAGAGCGTCGAGCGCGACACGAACACCCTCCACCAGCGTGGAGCCGACGCCCATTCCCGTCCGCCGCGATTTCCTACTCATAACTCAGCGCCACGATCGGATCCTGTTTGGCCGCCTTGTGCGCCGGGTAGAGCCCCGATCCTACCCCGACCACCAGGCCCAGCGCGAGAGAGACCCATAGAGCCCACAGCGGCACCGAGGCAGGCAGGGCGGTGGTAGCGTCGACGAGCATGCCGAGACCGACTCCCAGGCCCATGCCAATGGCAGCGCCGACAAAGGACAGGGTCGACGACTCGGCCAAGAACTGTAGCATTATGTCCCGGCGGCGCGCCCCGAGCGCCTTGCGGACCCCTATTTCCCGGGTTCTGCCGGCCACGGACAGCAGCATGATATTCATGATCACAATGCCCCCCACGATAAGCGAAATGGACACCAGGCCCGGTAGCGCGGCCATCAATACCTTGTTGATCGTCTCCCACAAGCCGAGGATTTCGCTCGAGGTTTGAATGTGGAAGTTGTTTTCCTCTCCTGGCCTCAGTTTGCGCGCGGTTCGGAGAGCGGCTTCGGTCTCCAGAATCGCGGCGTCCATCTCCTCCAGGGACCGCATCTTGACCTGAATGTCCTCCACCCGCTCGCGGTCGCTCGAAAACGTCTGCTGAAATGTCGAGAAGGGAACCAGCATCGACGCATCCCGGATGTTGCCCAGAAATCCGCCCTGAGCCTCCCACACGCCCACGACCTCGAAGCGGTGCGCTCCGACTCGGATTCGCTTGCCGAGCGGCGTGACGTCCGGAAAGAGTTTCTCGGCGATGGCGGAGCCGATAATCGCCACCTTGATACCACGCTTCTGATCCAGGCTCGACAGGCCCCGGCCCTGATCGACCTCCCAGCCCTGTAGGACTTCGTATTCCTCCGAGCCTCCGATGACCCGGATGTTGCGCCGCCGCTTCTCGCGGTAGGTGGCGCCTTCGCCGGAAAACGAATCAGACGAGTAAGCGAAGCGCCAGGCGTCCGGGGTGGCCTCTCTCACCACCTCGGCGTCGGAAATCGTAAGGTCCGGATTGCGGGATTGTCTCCTGCGCCGGGCCTGAGATTCTTCACCCGTCGTGACATTAGTCCGGCGCACCACCGTGAACGTGTTCACTCCGAAAATGGAACCTGCGAAGTCGTCCTGTACGTAGCGGTTCATGCCCTCCACCACCGTGATGACGGCGATGAAGAACGTGATTCCGATGATCACGCCGATGAGCGTGAAGAACGACTTGAGCTTGTTGGCGCGGATTTGCTGCAGCGCCATCAAGATGCCCTCGGAGAATCTCATCTGATCATCATTCCCTGGCGCCGAAGGTGTGGTGCGTCAGATGTGCATCTCGTGACTCGATCTCGCCATCCATGAGTGTGATGGTGCGCTGCGCCCGGTCCGCGATGTCGTACTCGTGCGTGACCATAATGATCGTCTGGCCCTGGGCGTGCAGAGCATCGAACACCTGCATGATCTCCGCCGACGTGGCCGAATCCAGGTTTCCGGTGGGCTCGTCCGCGAGGAGAATGGAGGGGCGATTCACGAGCGCTCGGGCGATGGCCACGCGCTGACGCTGACCGCCCGAGAGCTCGTTCGGCTTATGATCCATGCGGTCGGCCAGGTCCACCATCTTGAGCGATTCCTCGGCCCTCGCCAGCCGTTCCTTGGCCGAGATGCCGGCGTAAATCAGCGGAAGTTCGACGTTGTGGAGGGCGGTGGCTCTCGGAAGCAGGTTGAACGTCTGAAACACGAATCCGATCTCACGGTTTCGAATCCGGGCCAATTCGTCATCGTCCAGATCCTGAACGGCCTGGCCGTTGAGCACATATTCGCCCGCCGTCGGTGTGTCGAGGCAGCCGATGAGATTCATGAGAGTGGACTTGCCCGAGCCCGACGGCCCCATGATCGCGATGTACTCATTGGCCTGTATGTCCAGGTCCACGCCGCGCAGAGCGTATACTGTCTCAGCTCCCATCACGTATTCTTTTCGCAGCCCCCTGGTTTGTATCAGGGGGCCTGTCTCGTCAGTCATAGTTGCCCTTGGTTGCCTTTGTTGCCCGTCCCGAAAACGAAGGTCTCTTCCGATGACAGATCAGGACTCGCTGTTGTCAGCTCCGCTCTCATCATCTTCAACCTTCACTTCGTCTCCGTCTTCCAGATTCCGGATCGCCTGATAAGATCCGGACACTACCGTCGTGCCTTCCTCCAGGCCGCCGGCTACCTCGAAATAGTTGTCGCCAGCGATGCCGATCTCGACCGGCTGGAAGCGCGCTATGCCGTCCTTCACGACAAACACACCTTCGATTTCCTCAGTTTCCTCATCTGCCGCATCTGCCGCCGCGCTAGCCGAACCGGCAGCGCCCGAGTCGTCCGTGGCGGCCTGGTTCTCATTCGGCATGCGCTCGAATTCGTCCGATTCGAGGAGCGTGAGGGCGATGATCGGAATGGCCAGCACATCGGGGCGAACCGCCGTGATCACGTCCGCGGTGGCTGACAAATCCGTTCGCAGCTCCGAATCGGGGTCCTCCAACTTGACACGAACCTCGAAGTCGATCGCCTGATCAGAACTGGACTGGAGATTCGACCTGGGCCTGATCGAACTGTTGCCGATCTTAGTCACCGTGCCCACGAACTCCCGGCCGGGAAACGCATCGATGGAGACCGCAGTCGAGTCGCCCAGACTAATCTCTGGAATGTCAGTTTCGTCGACCTCGATCACGGCCTCCATGACTGAGAGATCGGCCACAGTCAGCAATAGACTGCCCGGATTGTTCATCGTGCCGACGATGGCTGTCTCACCCCGCTCTACGTTGAGGCGGGTGACACGGCCGCTCATGGGGGCCTTGATCACCGTTTTGGACAGTTGGTCCCGCGCTTCGCTGACACCCGCTTGTGCAATTCCGACTCCGTGCCGCGCCGACTCCGACAGCGCCTTCTGCACATCGGCCTGCGTACGGGCGGTCTCGAATTCGATGTCTGTGACCAGATCCCCGACCGACTCTTTCAGCTGACGAATCCGGTCCCAATCGCGCTGCGCCTGCGCCGAGTTAGCCCTAGCCTGAACCTCACGGGCCTGAGCATCGGCCAGTCCGGCGAGCGAGCGCTCGAGTGCTGCTTTGAACCTGGCGGGGTCTATGACCATCAGGAGCTCGCCCTCCTCCACGTCCTGGCCCTCTTCGACCGTCAACTCCACGATCCGGCCCGAGACATCCGCGCTGATGTCGACCGACGTTTCGGGCTCGATGTGGCCTGTGGCGGTTACGCGCGAAACGAGCGTTCGCCGGCCTACCTCCTCCGCTTTTACGTCGACCGCGTCCGATCTGCCGCTACTCAGCGCAAGGACCATGAACACCGCCAGCACCGCCACGACGCCCACTCCTATAAAAACCTTCTTCTTCTTGGACATGCTTTATTGTCGTTCCTTTAGCGCGCGCTTCCTCTGCCGTGGGTCGCGCGAGTCGAATAGCTACTGGAGTCAAAGTCTCTTACGAGACCGAAATGGTTCAGGTTTCGGTTTGTGTAGCGCCTCTGTGCGAGATACTAACACCCGGACATCGTGTTCGGCTGTGGAGCACTTGAAGCCGGCAGATCCAGCCCTCGGCCGGCCGGGGTCAGAAGATCGGCCTGCGAAGCCCTAGCCCCCCAGACCGCCCAGCGCCGCCCCGATCAGTTTCAGCGTTACATAGCTCCCGAGCAGGATTCCGGTCGCCGTCCCCGCGCTTACCTTGGGGTACAGCCTGCTCATACCGATGCCCAGGACGACGGCTGTCCAGATTCCGAACAAGTTCAGTCCGTTCAGAAACTTGAACCCGAA
>JBDLJJ010000116.1:0-8560 GCA_039714435.1 Gemmatimonadota bacterium
CAGCAGTCCGGCAGGCGGGATGAGTGCGGCCGTGGTCGGCCTCTGGGTCTGGCTGCTCGTCGCGGCGGCGCTCCTGCTTCGCTACTTAGCCGGCGCCGTTCGTCTACGGAGCTGGTTGAGCCAGGCTGACGAGATCGAAGATCCGGCCCTGCGCACAGAGATTGACCGGCTTCAGCGTCGCATGGGGCTGAGACGCATCGTTCGCATAATGCACAGTCCTGCTGCCAGGATTCCAATGCTGTGGGGGATCTGGAGGCCTGTCGTTCTGCTGCCGTCGGACGCCATGTCGTGGTCGGCGGATCGACTGCGGCTGGTCTTGCGACACGAGCTGGCGCACGCGCGCCGCAGTGACGTAGCGATTCTGGCCGTTGGCCGGCTGGTAGCGGCGATTCACTGGTTCAACCCGCTGGCCTGGCTGGCGCTGAGCAGGCTCCGGTCCGAGAGTGAGCGGGCGGCGGATGATTGGGTGCTCGAGACCGGGGCCCGCCCCTCTGAATACGCCGAAATGCTGCTCGACATCGTGTCACGCGTGGGGACGGCACCCGTACCGGCAGCAGCACTGTCCATGGCGCAGAAGTCTCAGTTCGAGGGCCGGCTTATCGCGATTCTGGCGCCTAGCCTGGCGCGCGGAAGGCCGGGGATCGTCACGATGCTGACGACAATACTCGTAGGCGCCGGCATGACGCTGGCGGTTTCGGCCGCGGCTCCGGCGCAGCAGGCTGCGGTGATGGCCGAAGAAGCTGCGATATCGGTCGAGGCTCCGATGCCAGTGCAGGCGGAGGAAGCCCCATTGGCCAAGCCTGATCCGGGCGCTGGTCCGGACCCCAGCAACGATCCGGCCGTTACTCCGAAGGCGGAGGCGTCGGAGGAGGCGTCCGCGGAAGCGGAAGCAGCCGTAAACGCGGAAGCAGCCACAGTTTCAGAAGCGCCAGCCGCGTATGTTACGATCGGCTCGCAGGAGGTGCAGCTCGATCCGCGCTCGGTGGCCGCGCTCTCCAAAGCGCTTCGCACCGACGACAACGCGGATGTACGCAAGATGGCGGCATGGGCTCTGGGTCAGATCGAGGACCCGGCCGCAGTTCCGGCTCTGTCCTCTGCGCTGGAAACGGACAGTGATGTGCGCGTCCGCCGGCAGGCCGCATGGGCCCTGGGTCAGATTGAGGATCCAGCGGCGGTGGATGCTCTGCAGGCCGCACTGGACGACTCTGACGGTGAGGTGCGGTCACAGTCCGTGTGGGCGCTGGGCCAGATTGAGGATTCCCGCGCAGTCGCGCCGCTCCTGAAGGCTCTCAAGGATACGGACGCTAACACGCGGTCGCAGGCCGCCTGGGCCCTGGGCCAGATCGAGCATCCAGATGCGGTAGACGGGCTCTCCTCGGCACTATCCGACTCCAATGACAATGTTCGCTCGCAGGCGGCCTGGGCGCTGGGGCAGATTGAAAGCCCCAGGGCTGCAGAGCCTCTCTCTCGCGCTCTCGGAGATTCGAACTCCAACGTGCGCTCGCAGGCGGCGTGGGCGCTGGGTCAGATCGAAAGTGCCGATGCTGTTCCGGGACTGGTTACGGCGCTGAGCGACGCGAACTCCAACGTGCGCTCGCAAGCGGCCTGGGCGCTGGGTCAGATCGAATCTGAGGCCGCGCTGCCCGGACTCGGGAGCGCTCTGGGAGACGAAAACCCGAACGTGCGATCGCAGGCGGTGTGGGCCATCGGCCAGATCGAGCCTGACAGAGCTCCCGCCGCGCTCGTGGATGCCCTGCGAGATCCGAACGCGAACGTGAGGTCGCAGGCCGTGTGGGCTCTGGGCCAGATCGAGGATCCGGCGACAGTTCCTGCCCTGAAAGAGTTGTTCACTGACGAGAGTGCGGCGGTGCGCAGAGGCGCTCTCCGGGCTCTAGGGCAGGTCGGGACTCAGGGCGCGATCGAAGCGATCGCGGAGCTGCTTAATGACGACGATCCCCAGGTGCGCGCGGCGGCTGCCGCTGCGCTCGGGGGGGGCAGCAGCAGAGGATACAGTTCTGGCAGAAGCGGTTACGCGGCTCCACAACCCCAGCCCAGACCTCAACCGCGTCCGCAGCCTGCTCCTTCGGGGTCGGTTCGATGACGGGGCGGGCGCGACTCGCGCTGCGCCTGAGCGTGGGGGCGGCGCTGCTGGTTGGCGTGGTGCTGGGAGCCGTAGTGGCCGGAGTGCCTCCGGGTCTGTCCAGCGAAGCGTCCCTCCGGGAACGCCTGCCCGAACGCTCCATGACGCCGGCGACCGCGGCGCAGGAGGCCAGTCTGGCAAGCACCCTGCTAGCCTCGGTGCGGGGCACCGGCCCGTTGGCGTGCGATCTAGTAATGCGAGGCCTCAACAACAACTGGGGTGGCTGGCATGTAACACCAACCCTCCACGCGGCGGGCGAGCAGCAGAACCGGCGCCAGGTGTTGGACTGGGCGCTGGCCCGCCCGCACGGAGCCGATGCGATTGATCCGCTTCGCGAGGGGCTGGACAGTGCGGACGCGTGCGAACGGCGAATTTCGGCGCGGTTACTGGGTGTAATACGTGATCCGTCCGTGCTAGGCGTGCTCCGAGAGGCACTTGGGGCGGCCGATCCTAAAACGCAGGAAGCAGCTATACTCGCGCTCGGCTACAGCGAGCGATCAGACGCCGTGGATCCGCTTCGAAACACGCTGGCTTCTGGTACCGTAGAGCTGAAGAGGGCGTCCGCCTGGGCGCTGGGCCAGATCGAGCGGCCCGAGGCCTTGGCAGACCTGGTGAGAGCACTCAGCGATGCCGATACGGGCGTTCGCGCTAATGCCGCATGGGCCCTGGGTCAGATCGAAAGCCGTTCGGCGGTCGATCCGCTTTCCGGTGCCCTGGCCGACGCGGACCGCGAGGTGAGGTTCAACGCGGCTCGGGCGCTGGGCCAAATAGAGGACCCGGCAGCCATTCCGCCCCTCGTTGCCCTTCTGGCATCGGACGGTGACGATGGTGTGCGGCGAGCAGCCGCCTGGGCGCTGGGACAGATCGAGTAGCGCGGTTCGAGCAGTACGATTCGGTAATCCAGCAGCGACGCGCTGCCGTTCAACCATTGGTGGCGGCAGGCAGTCAAAGTTAGGTAGATTCATGTGAACGGGGGGAGGCGGAGGTTGCCATCAGGAGCGCGCAAGTCAGCTATGCTGTGGAATAAGCGGACACGGACTATCGGAGCCCCCGGCGTCGCGGGGCTCTTCTTCTTTATTGCCCTTGCTGCCGCGCCGGATGCCGCAGCCCAGGAAGCCGGTTCTGACGGGGCCGCGGCAGAAGCAAAAGCCGATGCCGGACCGCTCCACAACGGACCGGCCTGCCGCCGGACGCTGGCCGACTGCCGCGCCAAGTCGTTTTCGGTCGGGACGTTGGGTGCGGACCAGTCTGTCAGCGTGGATGGCCGCCTCGACGACGAGATCTGGCAATCGGCCACGTTTATCGACGACTTCATGCAGAAGGAGCCCGACGAGGGAGCTCCTCCGACGGTGCGCACGGAGGTCGCGTTCGTTCACGATGGCACGACCCTCTATGTGGGTGCCCGCATGGAGAGCGAGGACGCTTCCAACATCCGCGCTGTCATGACGCGCCGCGACAACGACGGAAACTCTGACCGGCTCATTATCTCGTTCGACGGATTCCAGGACCGTAATACCTCATACACGTTCGCGGTGACAGCGGCTGGCGTTCGGATGGAGTGGTTCGGAGCCAGCGACAGCGAGTTTGACCGCGACCGCTCGTTCAATCCTGTGTGGACAGCCGCATCGGACATCAACGGGCAAGGCTGGACGGCGGAGATGGCCATTCCACTGTCGCAGATGCGATTCAGCCCGGGCGTCGACAGCTGGGGCGTAAACGTCAACCGGTACATCCCCGAGAAGAATGAGGACCTGTTCTGGGTCGCCGTTCCCAAGGGTGAATCCGGCTGGTCTTCGTGGTTCGGAGACATGAACGGGATGCAGGGACTAAATGCCCGGCGTCCGATCGAGATAGTGCCGTACTTCGCCTCCAACGCGGCTTTCACGAGCAGCGAGTTGTTCGATCCGGCCAATCCGTTCGAGGACGGGAGCGACCTTCAGGGCCGGGCCGGCGTGGATATCAAGGCCGGAATCGGACCGAACATTACTCTGGATGCGGCCATAAACCCTGATTTCGGCCAGGTAGAGGCGGATCCGGCTGTGGTCAACCTCAGCGCCTTTCCCGTGTTCTTCAGCGAGCGACGGCCCTTCTTCATCGAGGGAGATCGCCTGCTGCGCGGCAGGGGACCCGGGTACTACTTCTCACGCCGCATCGGCGCGCCGCCCAGCGGCAGCGCCAGCGGCGATTTCGTTGATCGGCCCCGGAATACCACGATTCTCGGCTCTGCCAAACTCACGGGAAGGCTGAATTCTGGTCTCTCCATCGGCTTTCTGGGCGCCCTGACGGACGAAGAGAGCGCTACGACGTTCGACGCCAGCGCGGCTCCCGGCTCACAATTCGGTGAGACTCGTGTCGAGCCCAGAGCCGGCTTCGGCGTGCTGCGGCTGCAGCAGGAGTTCGGCGCCGCTGCCTCCACGGCCGGCATCATTCTGACGGCGACGGAGCGCGACGTGGACGAGTCGGTCGTCGACCCTCTGGGCGCGACACTGCATAAGCGGGCCATCTCCGGCGGTGCCGACTGGAATCTGCGTTTCAAGGGTGGGGACTACGTGCTCAGCGGCCACCTGGGTGGAGTCAGGGTGGAAGGCGATACGGCAGCCATTCGGCGCACGCAGGAGTTCAGCGCCCACTACTACCAACGGCCCGACCAGGATCACAAGACATTTGATCCGACCCGCACCAGCCTAAGCGGCTACTCCGCTCGCATGGAAATCGAGCGCGCCAGCGCAGAGCACTGGCTGTGGTCTGCCAGCATGGCCGCTGAATCGCCCGGCTTCGCGATCAACGACCTGGGCCGTTTGAGTTCGGCCGATGACATCGATGCTTTCGGCTATCTCCGCTACCAGGAGACCGAACCGGGCTCACTTTTCCACAACTGGAACGTCACGGGATACTTCGGGGCCGGGTGGAATTTCGGCTGGGACAGGCAGTACGCGTTCCTGGATCTGGAAGCCAACATGACGTACAAGAGCTTCTGGAACACCTTCTTTAGCTTTGAGTACTTCCCGGCTGCCCAGAGCGACAACCGGACACGCGGGGGCCCGTCTATGGGCTCGGGTTCGTCCTGGAACGCGGACGCATTCGTAGGCACCGATTTCCGAAAAAAGACCCGATTTACGCTGTTCGCCGGCTATAACAACGACGAACTGGGCGGGTGGAGGTACAACTTCAATTTCGGCGTGCGGCTCCAGCCCACCGAGTCGATCGAGCTGAGCCTGGATCCGCGCTTCAGCCGCAGCGTGGACACTCGCCAGTATGTTGGCGAGTTCAGCGGTGGCCCGGTGTCGACGTTCGGGCAGCGCTACGTGTTCGGCGCTACGGACCGCAGCACGCTGTCCATGCAGTTCCGGCTCAACTACGCGATCACGCCGGACTTCAGCCTCGAGGGCTACGCCGAGCCGTTCGCCTCTACGGCGACGTTCACCGATTTTGGTGAGCTCGAGGCGGCGCGCAGCAAGTTCCTCAGGTTCTACGGAACTGACGGCACCACGATCGTCGAGACTCCGGGCGCTCCCGGCGATCCGAACCTGGTTACCGTCACGGACGGCGCCGACACGTTCAATTTCAGCCGCGGCGACTTCAACATCCTCTCGTTCCGGACCAATCTGGTGGCGCGCTGGGAGTGGCAGCCCGGCAGCACGCTGTTCCTGGTCTGGCAGCTCGACCGCAGCGACTTCGCGTTCGACACCGATCCGGGAATCGCGGGCCTGGGTGACCTGGGTGACAGCGCTTCGTCGCCGGGGCACAGCTTCTTCGCGGTGAAGGTGAGCTACTGGCTGCCGTTCTAAGCCTGTAAGCTTGCCTGGACGGACGCGCCCACCCTGGAGCGCTGCTCTCTGGTTCTGTTCGCGGCCCGCGCGTAGCATATCCACATGCGACGCCCGCTGATTGCCGCCAACTGGAAGATGCATCTGGGCCGCGCCGACGAGGCCCAGGCGCTCGTGCGGGCCATGATGCCGGCGCTCAGCCGCATCGAGCAGATCGAAGTCGCCATCTGTCCGCCGTTCACGGTCCTTCACGCCCTGTTTGACGTCCTGCGCTCGTCAGCCATCGCACTGGGCGCCCAGAACATGCACTCCGAGGACAAGGGCGCTCACACCGGAGAAACCTCACCTCTAATGCTGGCCGGGCTGTGCCAGTATGTGATCCTGGGCCACTCGGAGCGCCGCGCTATGGGCGGAACGGGCGACACCGACGAAGCGATCAACAGGAAGGTGGGGGCTTCGTTCGCGCACGGTCTGATCCCGATCCTCTGCGTTGGAGAAGACTCCGGGCAGCACGAGCGCGGGGATACGGACGTGTTCGTTCGCGGCCAGGTAGAGAGCGCCTTGCAGGGAGTGACTCCGGAACAGGTGGCCAGCTGCGTGGTCGCCTACGAGCCCATCTGGGCTATCGGTAGTGGAAAAGCGGCGAATCCAGCCGACGCTAATCGCACCATAGGGATCACGATACGCGGAGCGGTCGCGGACCGGTTCGGTGAAGAAGCGGCTCAAGCGGTACGGGTTCTGTATGGCGGAAGCGTGACAGCAGCCAGCATCGCTGGATTCATGGCCATGCCTGAGATCGACGGCGCTCTGGTCGGAGGAGCCAGCCTGAAGCCTGAATTCGCGGAACTGGTGGCCGCGGCAGTTCCCAGCTAGCGGGACATGCAGCGGATTTGATCGAACGATCTAGCAAATACCTGGAAGCGCTGCGCTGAAAGACTGTAGGCCAGGAGTTCGTTCTATCGTAGAGTTGCAACTGCTATGAATATGAGTTGAGGGATCTAAATAGCTGATGAACGGTGTTGGGGTCCAGTCGCGCAGACTGGGCACGATGAGAATGTCCGGCGTCCTGCTCTTGCTAGGCGCATGTGCCAATTCAGCGACCGGACCTGACGGATGCGACGGCTCGACAATCGACCTTGGCGCATCCAGTTGCCTGAGCTTGCGAGAGTCCGGCCTGGACGCAAGCCACCAGGAAACCCTGGAGCTGGAGGTCAGACGCACTCTCGAGCAGGTCAACCAGGTCATGGCCATCGATGACGTGCTGATTCGCGTTATCGGGGATGCCACCAGGGTGATTCCCGAGGTCGGCCTGGGCGGGTTCGCGGCCGGAGCCAATGAAGTGCGGATGTTCGTTAACCCGGATCTTGCAGACCAGGAGACGGTGCTGAGCCGGGAGCTGCTCCCATTGCTGGCACACGAGCTGCACCACGCTAAACGTATGCGGACGGTCGGGTACGGATCGACGCTTCTGGAGGCCGCTATTTCAGAAGGACTGGCCGATCACTTCTCGGTGGAGGTAGCCGGGATTGAGCCGCCACCCTGGTCTGTTGCAGTGAGTGGTACCGCCCTGCAGGAGTGGACCGCCACCGCGGTCGAAGCGTCGGCGGCGGGACCGTTCGACCATTCGGATTGGTTTTTCGGGACCGATCCGGCCATACCCCGCTGGACCGGGTATTCGATCGGGTTCGAGTTCGTACGGCAGTTTCTGGAGGCTAATACGAGTGCCGTTGCCTCGCGGCTGCACGATGAGCCCGCATCCTCTTTCCTGGCCGGAAACGACGGTCAGTAGCGGACTAGGTGTATGCGTCAGGATGGTTGTTCACCGGAATCCGGCGAGTAAGCTGGAGGTGTCTAAGGCCTTCAAGCCCACTCGTCGGAGGAACCGGTGAACGTGGGCAAGGATGCGAAATTGACGCCTCCCGCGCTCACGCCTCGCCCTGCGCCGTCGCCCCAGAGCTTGGGCCCCGGCTCTCACCCCAGAGCTTCGGCGGCCCGTAGGTAGACGCGGTCCGGGATGTCCGCCTCGCGTTTCCACCGTGCACCTGCGGTAGAGAAGCCGGGATCGGCACCGCGGCCGCTGGTGTCTTCTATCAGCGAAGCCACGGGATCGGGCGGCAGCTGAGGCGGCACGCGGCGATATCCAGTGTGGGTCTGGCCTTTCGGGTCCACAAACGCCGGCTGATCGGTCTGACCCGTTCCCGATCTCCACAATTCGATCCGCCAGCCCTGCTCGTGCACCAGCCTGTGGTGATGGCGGCACAGCAGCAGCAGGTTTTCGAGCGAAGTCTCGCCTCCATCCGCCCAGTGACGGACATGATGCGCGTCGGTAAAGCGCAGACCGCAGCCGGGGAAACGGCAGCCGCAGTCTCGCGCCTCGAGTGCACGGCGCAGAGCGGGCGATATGGTGCGTGTTCTTCGGCCCGCGCTGAGCACGGATCCGTCGGGGCCGCGACCCACTGTCACCACAGCACCGTCGCACGTGTGCCTGCGGGACGTTTCCGCTGCAACGCGTGTGCCGTCTTCCAGCTCCGATCGGCCTTGCTGTCCCTCTGACGCGAGGGTGTCAGCGTCTACGTGAAGCAGCACCTGGTAACGCTCAGCGCTCGATCCACTGAGAGGAGCCCCCTCGCCGAACCCGGCCGCCATAGCACGC
>JBDLJJ010000117.1:0-8434 GCA_039714435.1 Gemmatimonadota bacterium
GCCGCGTCCTGCGGACCCACGGTCGCCTGTCCGCCCGCTGCCGCCTGTCCACTGGCGGTCGCCGTCGCCGCACCACCTGAGGACCAAGGCATGACGAGCAGTGCCGCGGTCCACACAGCCAGTCCTGCCAGCCGCTTCATTTCGATCCGGTGCACTCCTGCGGGAGGGGCGTTGGTTGAGCGGACCCGCGCATTGCGGCCTTCCCGGTGGTTCGCACAATATGCCGTCCCGTGGCCGGCGCCAAGTCAGGCCGGAGGACGGTTCGGAAGCGATAGGCCCTGTGAACATGATCGACCTGGACGGGCAAACGGTGCCAGAATCTGCGCTGAGAATCGCTATGTGGTCCGGCCCCAGAAACATCTCGACCGCGCTCATGAGAGCCTGGGAGAATCGGCCCGATACGGCGGTCTGCGACGAGCCATTGTACGCTCACTACTTGCAGCGCACGGGCGCCGAGCACCCCGGCCGGGAGCAGGTTCTGGCCGCTCAGGACACGGACTGGCGAGCCGTAGTTCGAGAGCTAACGGGTCCGGTGCCGGGCGGCAGCCCTATCTTCTATCAGAAGCACATGGCGCACCATCTGTTCGAGGACATGCACGGCGACTGGTTATCAGGTCTTCGGCATGCGTTCCTCGTTCGGGAACCTGAGGAAATGCTGACCTCTCTCCTCAAGGTGATCCCCGATCCGGGCGTCTTCGATACGGGGCTGGCCCAGCAGTGGGACTTGTTCCAGCGTGTGTCCGAGGCCCGTGGAGAGGCCGCGCCCGTTCTGGACGCCCGTGACGTGCTCGAGCAGCCAGGGGCTGTGCTGGAGCGGCTGTGCGGCGCCCTGGACGTGCGGTTTCTGGAACAGATGCTGTCCTGGCCCCCCGGGCCGCGGGACTCTGACGGCGCCTGGGCTTCCATCTGGTACTCGGGCGTGAACCGTTCGACCGGTTTCCAGCCCTACCGGGCAAAGGATGACAGGGTTCCGGACCGCCTGCGCGGGGTACTGGACGCCTGCCGGATCTACTATGACAAGCTCTATTCTCACCGGCTGACTCCGGTCACTCCCCTTTCCGAGAGCTGACGACGTGCTCCAGCAATTCGACCCCAGAAACCGTGATCTGATCGTCAACGTCAACGGCGAACTGGTTCACCGCGACGAAGCCAGAGTGAGTCCGTTCGACAGTGCCGTGCAGGGAGGGGACGCTGTCTGGGAGGGCCTGAGGCTATACGACGGAAAGATCTTCAAGCTGGGAGACCATCTGGATCGGCTGCGCGCCTCCGCCAAGGCCCTGGCCTTTGAGGACTTCCCCACGGACGAAGAAATCACGGCCCAGCTATCACGAACGCTCGAGGCCAACGGGATGCGGGACGGGGTGCACGTCAGGCTGACGATTTCGCGAGGCGAGAAGATCACGTCGGGAATGGACCCGAGACTCAATCAGGCGGGGCCGACGCTGATTATCCTGGCCGAGCACAAAGCGCCCGTTTACGGCCGCGCCGGCCTGAGTCTTATCACCAGTTCGCTACGCCGCTTTCCGCCGGATTGTCTGGACCCCAAGATCCATCACGCTAACCTTCTGCAGTCTATTCTGGCCAAGATCGAAGCCAACGTGGCCGGTGCCGACGACGCTGTCATGCTGGACACGCACGGCTTTGTCGCGGAGACCAACGCCACCCATCTGTTCGTCGTAGGCGGCGGACGGGTGCTGACCAGCCGGACCGTGGCCTGTCCGGAGGGAATCACGCGGGCCACGGTGCTCGATCTGTGCGCACAGAACGAGATCCCGCACGCCGAAGCCGATCTATCGCTGACGGAAGTGTATCGAGCCAACGAAGCTTTCTGTACGGGCACTATGGGAGAACTGGCGGCCGTAGTACGGGTCGATGGCAGAACCATCGGGAGCGGAGAGCCGGGACCCATGACAGCTCGCTTGAGCGACCTGTTCAAGGACGAAATCCGTCGGAGCGGCACCCCAGTTATCTAGAGCGCCACTGAGCTGGCAGCCGGGCAAACGGTTGGCCGGACGGCCGAGTTGAGCGGTCTAAGAGATCCGGATGAACCGCCTCAGAGTCAGCGCGGCCACGATCACGACCCCGGCCGCCGCCAGCCCGAACAGGGCGTCAAACACGTCACGCTCGACGCATTCGCACTCGCGCGCACCGTCCGCGGCACGCTTGGCGCCATTCGTTTCGCGGCTGGTTTCCTCGGCTGTATTGGTCGCGGAATCCGCGTGCGCGGAGCAAAAGCGCGACCCTTCGGGCGCGGAGCGTTTGCAGCGCTCTCCCGCTTTGGTACTTCCTTCACATCTGGACACGGCCTACCTCCTGTTGACCCTACATATACGTACTGGGGCCGCGAGAGATTCAGCTCAGTCGGCGCTGAACCGCAGAACGAACCGAATGCCGGCGTCGTCGGCTTCCACATTGAGGGGCGGGCGCGAGTCTCGACGCCAATACCCGGACACACCCACCTCCAACTGGCTCGAGACAGGCACCGTTGCCGAAGCCAACAAAGAAACCCGGTGGTCACCGAACTCCGACAGCACGGGCTGAAAGAAGCCCGTCACCGAAAGCCCTACCGTCCCCGCAGTCCCCTGAACCGCGACGAGGTTTGCTCCTCGCAGGTCGGTGCGGGTGGCTCCGGAATCGAGAAGTTCATTCTCCACCATGACTCCGATCCCGACCTCGAGTCCTCCTTCATCCAGCCTGATCAGGCGGCGCCTGAGCCCACCCCCGATGAGGAGTCGCCGGTCCAGATCGAGAGACTCGTCGGCCTGGATCTGGACGAAGGAAAAGGTACTCAACGCGTCCGACAAAACGTACGAATGTCTCAGGTGAGCGGACCGCTCGTGGACCACATTCGCTCCCTCGGAGCGCCTCAGCCGGTAGGACGGATAGAGGCGGAGCCAATGGCCGCTAGCGGCATCGCCCCGAACGCCAATCGCGGCCTGCAGTCCGAGGTCCACGTAGTCCGCGTTACCCGTATTGCCGTTGAACGAGAGCTGAACCGTGCCGTACAGATCCTCGCCGGCGCTGCGGTCCAGGCCCTCATAGCTGATGATGACTTGAGCCGAGGCCGCCTGACTGCTCGATATTGTCATTGCCGCAGCTAGAAGCGTAGTGCGCAGTTTCAAACGCCAGCCTCCTTGTTTGAGAGAGTGCAAATGAACACCGGTGCTTGCCCCCTGGCTAGGCGGGCGCCGGTTGCCGGCCGGGGGCGCTGCGTGAATCTTCGGGCCATGAGACCAGACCACCTGCGCGCCTTGGAGCGCGCCCATGCCCGTTCGGTAGCCTTTCAGGAGTCACTGCCGGAACGTCCGCAGCACGTAACGGCGACGCTGAGCGAGCTGAGAGAAGCCATCGGAGGGCCGACGCCAGAGGCGGGTTCTCCGTCTGATGAGGTGATCGACCGGTTAGCGGATGCGGTGGAGCCGGGTCTGATGGGAATGGCCGGGCCCAGATTCTTCGGCTGGGTAATCGGCGCCTCGCACCCGGCGGGAATAGCGGCCGACTGGTTGACAAGCGCCTGGGGTCAGAACGCCGGCCTGTACACTGTGACTCCTGCCGCCGCCGTGGTCGAAGAGGTGGCCGCCGGGTGGCTGCTCGACATCCTTCAGCTGCAGCCGGAGTGTTCCGTCGGTTTCGTGACTGGAGCGACGCTGGCCAACTTCACGTGTCTGGCCGCCGCGCGAGGCGAGATCCTGCGGCAAGCCGGCTGGGACGTGGAGGCGGACGGACTGTTCGGCGCTCCGCCTGTGCATGTCTACGTGGGCCGCGACGCCCACACCACAGTGTTCTCCGCGCTGCAGTACCTGGGCATGGGCCGGGAGCGAGTGATTGCCATCGGAACGGACGATGAGGGACGCATGGACGCCGAGGCGCTCGACATCGCCATGGCGCGGCACGGCGGCCCGGCCATCGTGGTCACGCAGGCGGGGCAGATCAACACGGGTGCCTTCGACCCGGTCGGCGTCGTATCTGACATCGCGCACCGCCACGGCGCCTGGGTGCACGTGGACGGAGCCTTCGGCCTCTGGGCCCGGGCCTGTCCTGCCCGGGCGCACCTGGCGGAAGGGGTGGACTCGGCGGACTCCTGGGCCACGGACGGCCACAAGTGGTTGCAAACTCCGTATGACTGTGGCTACGCGATTGTCCGCCATCCGGAGGCGCATCGCCGGGCCATGGCCATCGGCGCCAGCTATCTGCAGACGGCGGCGGGCGGAGCCTTCGAGCCCAGGGACTATGTGCCCGAGTTGTCGCGCCGGGCCCGAGGCTTCGCTACGTGGGCCGTTCTGCAGGCGCTGGGCCGCGAGGGAATCGCCAGCCTGGTCGACGGGCACTGCACTCTGGCTCAGAGAATGGCGGAGCGGTTGGCCGATGAGCCCGGCGTCAGGGTAGTCAACCGGGTCGAACTCAATCAGGTCATCGTGCAGTTCGGAGACGGCGATCCAGCCGATCGCGACGCCGCAACCGATGCTGTGATCGCCGGAGTGCAGCGCGAAGGGGCCTGCTGCCTGGCGGGCGCCGAATGGCATGGCCAGCGGGTAATGAGAATCTCGGTGATTTCGTGGCCCACGGCCGAAGCGGATATCGATCTGTGCGCCGAGTCAATCCTTGCCGCCTGGCGGGCCGTGCGCGGCTAGTACCCCAGATTCTGGCGCAGCCACCTCTCCGCTTCGGACAGTTCGACGCCGCAGCGCTCAGCGTAGTCGGAGACCTGATCCCGCCCGACTCGCCCCAGCCCGAAGTACTGAGCCTCGGGGTGCGCGAAGTACCAACCCGCCACGGTCGCGGCCGGAAGCATGGCGAAGCTTTCGGTCAGCTCCGCGCCCACCGACGCCTCCGCGCCCAGAAGGTCGAAGATGAGCCGCTTCTGCGTGTGGTCCGGACAAGCCGGATATCCCGGAGCGGGCCGGATTCCGCGGTAGGCCTCCGCGATTCGCGCCTCGTTGTCGAGTGCCTCGCTGCCAGCATACCCCCACAGCTCCCGCCGAACGCGTTCATGAAGCTGCTCCGCGAAAGCTTCCGCCAGACGGTCGGCCAGCGCCTTCACCATAATGGACCGGTAGTCGTCCAGACTGTCCTCGAAGCGCCGGCTGAGCTCCGCGGCTCCATGCCCAGCCGAGACAATGAAAGCGCCCACATAGTCGGGCTTCGCGAGCCGCTTGGGCACGATGAAGTCAGCCAGGCCGAGGCTAGGCCGTCCGCCCCGCTTCTCGAACTGCTGCCGGAGGCCCCGGATCACACCGAGAGGTGAGCCGCCCGCCGCTTCGCCGGGCACGTCGCCGCCCGCCGCTGAGACGTCCGCCGAGCCCTCCGCGTCGGGATCGTACAGCTCGATATCCTCGTTTACGGACGCGGCGGGGAAGAGCCCTACGGCGCCCCGCGCCGTCAGCAGCTCATCGCGAATGATCTCATCCAGCAGTGCCCGCGCGTCGTCAAACAGTGAACGCGCCTCCGGACCCACCGCAGGATCGTCCAGGATGGCCGGAAAACGCCCTTTCAGTTCCCAGGCCCTGAAGAACGGGGTCCAGTCGATGTAGTCGGCCAGTTCGGCCAGCGGCTGTGGGTCGATGACCGTGATCCCCGGCGAGCGCGGAACGGGTGTCTCGTAGGCGCCCCAGTCGAGCTGCAGCCCTCGATCACGCGCCTCCGCAAGGGTGAGCAGGCGCCGATTCTCCTGCCTCTCTTCGTGCTCGGCCCGCAGGCGCGAGTATTCCTCCCGCGTCGAGACGGCGAGCGCTGCGCTCTCCTCCGGATTCGTCAGTTTTCCGACTACGCCCACGCTTCTGGAGGCGTCCAGAACGTGCAGTGTCGTGCCTTCGTAAGCTGGCTCGATCTTCACGGCGGTGTGCCGCCGGGACGTCGTGGCGCCGCCGATGAGGAGCGGCAGGCCCAACCCTTCCCGCTCGAGTTCGGAAGCCACGTGAACCATCTCGTCCAGGGACGGTGTGATAAGGCCGCTCAGACCGACTACATCGACGTTCTCCTCCCGGGCCACCCGGAGAATGCGGTCGGCCGGCACCATGACACCGAGATCGATCACCGTGTAGTTGTTACATTGCAGCACGACCCCGACGATATTCTTTCCGATGTCGTGAACGTCTCCCTTGACCGTGGCCAGGAGCACTTTTCCGGCTGACAGGTCAGCCAGCCCGAGGTCTTTCTTTTCCTGTTCGAGGTACGGGGTGAGAACTCCGACCGCGCGCTTCATGACCCGTGCACTCTTCACGACCTGGGGTAGGAACATCTTTCCGGATCCGAAAAGGTCTCCCACTACATTCATGCCGTCCATCAACGGGCCTTCGATTACCGCTATTGGCCGGCCCAGTTCAGCGAGCGCCTCCTCGGCGTCTTCCTCCACGAAGTCCGCCAGCCCGTGCACGAGAGCGTAGACCAGACGCTGGCTGACACCCGACTCTCGCCATGACAGATCAGTTTCTACCCGCCTCTCCTGACCCATGTACTTCACGGCCAGCTCTGTAAGACGCTCGGTGGCCCCTTCGGCCCTCTGGAACAAGACGTCTTCCACCGCCTCGAGTAGATCAGGCGGGATGTCATCGTAGACGGCCAGGGCCCCGGCGTTGACGATGCCCATGTCCATTCCGGCCTGAACGGCGTGGTAGAGAAAGGCCGAGTGCATCGCCTCACGCACGGCGGGCGTTCCGCGGAACGAGAAGGAGAGGTTGCTGACTCCTCCGCTGACCCTGGCGTGGGGGAGTTTCTGTTTGATCTGCCGGCAGGCCTCTATAAAGGCGACCGCATACCCGTCGTGCTCAGGAATGCCGGTCGCCACGGCGAAGACATTGGGGTCGAACACGATGTCCTCGGGCGGGAACCCGACCTCTTCCGTAAGTATCCGGTAGGCCCGCGTGCAGATCTCCACCTTTCTATCCACCGTGTCCGCCTGGCCCTGTTCATCAAAGGCCATGACTATCACCGCGGCCCCGTAGCGGCGTACCAACTCCGCATGCCGCCTGAATACGTCTTCGCCTTCCTTGAGACTGATCGAGTTCACGATGCCCTTGCCCTGAACGCATCTGAGCCCGGCCTCGATCACTTCCCAGCGTGAAGAGTCCACCACGATCGGAACCCGGCATATATCAGGCTCTCCCGCGATCAGATTCAGAAACCGGACCATGGCGGCCTCTGAATCCAGCAGGCCCTCATCCATGTTCACGTCGATGAGCTGCGCCCCGTTCTCTACCTGCTGGCGGGCCACCGTGAGCGCGGTTTCGTAGTCATCGGCACGTATCAGATCCGCGAACTGCTTCGAGCCCGTGACATTGGTGCGCTCACCGATGTTGGCGAACAACGAGCCCTCGCCTATGCTGAACGGCTCCAGTCCGGCCAGCCGGAGCCGCGGTTCGATGGCCGGCACGCGGCGCGGACTGATCGAGGAGACGGCCCTGGCGATGGCCTCGATATGGTCAGGTGTGGTTCCGCAGCACCCGCCTACGATGTTGACCAGGCCGCTCTGAGCGAACTCGCCGATCAGGCCGGCGATCTCTTCCGGCGTCTGGTCATACTCGCCGAATTCGTTGGGCAGGCCGGCGTTGGGGTGGCAGCTGACCCAGACATCCGCCACGCCGCTGATCTCCTCGATATGAGGCCGGAGCTGGGCCGCACCGAGCGCGCAGTTGAGGCCTACACTGAGTGGATTGGAGTGCCGCACGGAGTTCCAGAAGGCCTCCGGCGTCTGGCCCGACAGCGTCCGGCCGCTGGCGTCGGTAATCGTGCCCGAAATCATGAGAGGAATCTGGTATTCCAGGTCGTCTGAAAGGCCCTGGATGGCGAACAGAGCCGCTTTGGCGTTCAGGGTGTCGAACACCGTCTCGACCAGCAGGATGTCGGCCCCGGCCTCGACCAGAGCCGCGGCTTGCTCCGCATACGCCTGCGCCAGTTCCTCGAACGTGATATTACGCAGGCCGGGGTCTGACACATCGGGAGACAGAGTCGCCGTCCGGTTGGTCGGGCCGAGCGCCCCGACCACGAAACGGGGCCGCTCCGGCATCTGACTTTCGGCCCGGTCCGCCGCCTCCCTGGCCAGCCGGGCCGAGGCGAGGTTCATCTCCGGGACGAGTTCGGCGCACTCGTAGTCCGCCATCGAGATGCGGTTGGCGTTGAAGGTGTTGGTCTCGATCAGGTCGGCGCCCGCCTCGAGATACGCGTCGTGAATGTCCGCGATCACGTCCGGCCGGGTCAGGCTCAGGAGGTCGTTGTTGCCGGCCAGGGCAACTTTATGGTCCCGGAAGCGCTCACCGTGGAAGTCCTCAGGGCTGAGCCGGCGCGCCTGGATCATCGTGCCCATGGCGCCGTCCAGCACCATGACGCGCTCGGCCAGGCAGCTTTCGAGCCGCCGCAGCCTGCTAACTCGTTTGTCGGTTACCGTTTTTTCCATGACCCGCCTACAAAAGACCCGCCGCCTCCAAAGCGCAACCGCCGG
>JBDLJJ010000118.1:0-8392 GCA_039714435.1 Gemmatimonadota bacterium
TTTCTTCGACCTCCTGCCCGACAACGGCGTGACCGAGATACTGGAGACCTGCATCACAGTCCTCAAGCAGCTTGCTGTGGGGAGCCTCAAGGGGCTGGACGGCCTTCAGTCCATGTGTCCGGGCGGTCCTTATCAGCAATGGATGAATGATCCCACCGGTAGCAATGGTGCCGGTGGTGCGACGTACTTCGCTCTCGCCTCCGAGTTCGAACCCAGCGAGCCCGGACTCAAGCAGTTCGTCATGAACAGGCTTTCGGACCGGGTCTTTTCTGGTCAGAACGACCTGATCGTGCCCGCTGCCAGCGTGCATGACGCCAACGGCGCGGCAGCGTTTCCGATCGAGCGCAAGCACGTGTTCGACCAGGGGGCCGGAGTCGCCCACTCCGGCTATTTCGCGGACGTCAAGGCCCGCGAGTTGATCCTCTCCTGGCTGGGAGAGTGACGCCATGAGCCTCTTCAAGCGCCAACCTGAGGCTGAACAGGAAAAAGGCTCCCGGTCCGGCCCCATGGAGTACGAGGATTTTACGCTGTCTATCGAAGAGTGGTCGGACGGTGAATACAAGATCTCCACCCAATCGGACGAGGGTGGAGAGGTCTCACACAAGGTGAGCTTTCCCTTGGACCGGCCTGAGTTTCAGGCCCAACTCGTAACTCTCGACGGAGCCCGGCGAACCCTCCGGGACATGCAGGTTTCAACGCCTGAGGCCTCCCCCACCGGTACAGCCAACCACGGGCAGATGGCCAAGGACTTCGGGAGAGAGCTTTTCGATCTCGTCCTCGCCGGCAACGTGTTGACGCGCTTTCGCGTTGCGGAAGCGGCAGCCGATGACGACGACAAAGGCCTCAGAGTCAGGCTCCGGATCGACCCGCCCGAACTCGCGCGCCTACCCTGGGAGTTCCTGTTTGATACCGAAGCCCGCGACTACGTCGCGATCTCGACCAAAACCCCTGTCACCCGCTATTTGGCACTGCCTCAGGCGCGGAAACAGCTCCTGGTCAAGCCGCCTCTGCGTATCCTGGGAATGACCGCCAGTCCCGGAGATCACGCCGAGCTCGATATCAGCCGCGAAAGAGAGCGGATCGACCGGGCCACACAGGCGCTCAGAGAATCAGGCGATCTGGAACTCAAGTGGATTGAGCAGCCGACTCGGTCTGCCCTGAGGCGAAACCTGGCCGCTGGAGGGTGGCACGTATTCCACTTCGTGGGCCACGGTGGATTCGATCCGGCGGAAGGGCCGGATGGCGAGGGCCTGATCCTGCTGGCCGAGGAGACGGGCGATGGTCACATGGACAACAGCCAGAGCTTCAGACTCTACGCCAGCGACCTCGGCACAATGCTGGCCGAGGGCTCGATTCGGCTCGCGGTGCTCAACTCCTGCGAAGGCGCCAAAGCGGGCCAGGAGGATATCTTTTCGAGCACGGCCTCTACGCTGATGCAGCGCGGTGTGCCGTCGGTCGTCGCCATGCAGTATGAGATCACTGATTCCGCCGCCGTCGAGTTCGCGAGCTCGCTGTACGGAGGACTTTCCGCCGGAGCGCCGGTGGACGCCGCCGTGACGATGGCCAGACATGCGGTCCGCATGAAATTCCGGCGCACGCTCGAATGGGCGACCCCTGTGCTCCACATGCGATCCAAAGACGGAAAGCTATTCCATACGGGCTCGAGACCGATCGGTCCCACGGATGTTCGCGGAATCGGATGGATGGCGGGCCTCACTCTCGCCACCGCGGCCCTGGCCTTCGTGTCCGACAAGCAGCTTGGAGTCAGTCTCGAGCTGCTCATGCTGTTGATCCTGATCGGTATCGGGCTTACGGGAGCCCTGAATCCGAACACGAAGATGCCTGTCCTGTTTCTGGCCGGGGCGGTGCAGCCGTTCGTTTATGCGCTGGTCACCTACCTGCTTCCCGGGAAGAGTCCCATCGATCTGTCGACCGACGCTCTGCCGATGATCGTGCTAGCATTATTCGCCGGCCTTGTGGCCGTCGGGGCCTGGTGGGGAAGAGCTTTACTCGCGGCACGCATCAGACGGGCCAGGAAGGACTCCCGAGTGGCCCCAACCACCCTTTCATGACGGGCAGGAGAGCTTAATTCATGCATACTCTGACTCGCGCGCTGGCCGCGCTCATGATCTTCGCGGCCGCATCCGTTACCGGGCTGGGAGCGCAGACCTGCCCTGATGGCGAGGTCACGCAGATCATGATCCGGCCCACGGGGAACCCCGGGCCCCCGTATGGGAACATCGCCGTCGCGCTTCCCGACGGAACCACGGAGCAGGCGATCGGAGCCGATACGGGCTGGCTCCTGGACCTGCCTGCTCCGAGATGTCTCACGGGACTGAAGCTCGTTCCCAACGTGGAGAATTACGTGCTGGTGAAGGAAGGCCGCGTCTTCGTTCAGGCAAGCTCCGGACTCGGAATTTACCAGGTAGAGCTGGAGCCGACGTGGACGTTGAGTGTGACGGCGATCGGGGAGAAAGGGCCAATCGGCGTGACAGCGGTCAAGGCCGCGGGCGCTAATGTTTCTGGCCAGCCCGCAACGTTTACCGACACTACGAACTACCGCGGACGATTTCCGGTCAGCGAGGCAGTAGACCTGAAGGTATACACCCATGGCAAGGTCTACTGGTACAACGTAGTGGTCGACGATCTCGATGCTGACAGCGAGGGCAAGACTCGCCACGACAAGCGAGAGATCATGGACGGCGTGTGCAGGGCGACGGACAAGCTATGCGCCTGCCAGAGCCGGTGGACACTCCTCACTTGCTGGGCGCAGAAACGAGATATCTCCACCGAGGAAATCAGGTACACGCAGGATCCCGTGCGCAGGTGACGCCGCCGCTGACGCCGCCGCTGACAATGACTTTCATAGAGGCTACGATGGCATACAAATCCAAGCTGCGTTTCATGACCCTGTTGGGCCTGACACTGGGGTGCATCCTTGGCCGCCCCGCTGTTTCCGAGGCTCAGGAAGCCGAGCCCGACGTCGTGGAAGCTCTGTCAGCCTCGGGAGCGGATTTTGCCGCCCAGGGCGAGTATCCAGCCGCCGAGGCTCTGTTCCGTCGTGCCCTGGTCATCGTGGAGACGCGCCACGGCGCGAACGACACAGCTACGGCCTCCGCGATTCACAGCCTGGCGGAGCTATTGCAGGTGCAGGGAAAAGAAGCTGAGGCGGAAGCGTTGCTGCGCCGTGCGCTGGCGATCCACGAGCAGGCTCTGCCGGCGAATCATCCGGACGCAGGTCGTTCGATGAGCGCTCTCGGAGGGCTGCTACGTGGTCTGGGACAGTTCGAGGAAGCTGAGTCTCTCTTCGAACGCGCCGCGAACGTGTTCGAGGTGGCTGTAGAGCGGGGCGTCGAGCCAGCCACTCAAATCGCTCTTCTGACGGAACTGGGCGATATGTACTATTCCGTCCAGCGGTACGGCCAGTCCGAGCAGGTCGCCGCGCGGGGATTGCTCATCCTGGAGGGTTGGAAGAGTTCGACCGACCCGCTCCTGGCAGATGAGGCGAAGGTCGTCCACAACCTCGGCGCCCTGTTCTTCGCTCTTGATGATCTCGAACACGCTGAGACGCTCCACCGCAGGGCTCTGGTGGCTCGAGAGGCAGCTCTCGAACCAGAGGATCCTGAGGTTCTACAGTCGAAAAACAATCTCGCCGTCGTACTCGAGTCCCAGGGTAAACACGAAGCGGCCGATTCGCTGTTTCAGGACGTGCTCGTCGGTCTGGAGAGTTCTCTTGGACCCGATCACCCTGGTGCGGCCATCGTCTCCGAGAACTTCGAGCGCAACGAGGACCAGATTGGCTGGGGACGCGGGGGGTTCGAGGTCAACGCACACCTCGGTATGCTCAACGACCAGCCCGAATTTCAGCCTGACGATATCGGCGACCAGATTCGGCGTGACGCCATTTTCGGCCTCCGGGTCGGATACAACGCCCCGTTCAACGTTTTCGTGCAGGGCGAAGTGGCGAACTCGCTGCTCAGGCTGAAGATCTCGGAGGGCGGTCCGGGCCTCCAGAAAAACCTCAACGTGTTTATGGCGCGAGCTACGGTCGGTTACAATCTGCAGCCTCGCCGTGACCTGCAGCTGTTCGTCGCCGCCGGCCCGGGATTAGTTCGCTTCGACGCCGACGGAGCGTCATCGGAGACGAATTTCATGCTGCACTACGGGGTCGGGGCGCGGTATTTCTTGACGCCGAAGAACGCCCTCCGCGGAGACATCCGCATACATTCGATCTTCGACGCAATTCCGACGACGCGGCAGCTGATCCTGCCGAATCCGAATTCAGCTGACATGACCCTGGCTGAGATCAGCGTAGGAGTATTGCACTTTTTCGGTGGTTTCAGCGATTCCGACCGCGACGGAGTCGATAATAAGTACGACATCTGCCCCGAGACACTCCGCGGACTGCGGGTCGGTGCGGACGGGTGCGGCCTCGACACGGATCTGGACGGCGTTCCCGACCACCTCGACATGTGCCGCGCGACTCTTCGCGGCGCCATCGTCAATTACGCCGGCTGTTCGGAAGACACCGACCAGGACGGAGTTCCCGACGGCAGGGATAAGTGCGAACAGTCAGTGCCGGGCGTGCTTGTGGATGCCCTGGGCTGTGCGATTCCGCTGCCCGAGGTGGAAGAGTGTTCGTGTCAGGATTCCATCCCGGTTGGACCGTTCCACATCGATCCTGAAATGGAGACAGTGGAGCTGATTCCTGAGCTCATCAGGGCGATCGACGACCGCCGGCCTCTGGTCTCCGACGACGTGAATTTCGACTTCAACCAATTCACGATCCGGGAGGATTCCAAGTCGATCCTGCGCACCGTGGGCGAGGCGCTCGTTCAGCGGCCGGATATCGAGATGGAGATCCAGGGGCACACGGACTGGGTCGGCTCTGAAGCCTATAACCAGGGCCTCAGCGAGCGAAGGGCTCAGGCCGTCCTCGACTACCTGCTGGAGACGTTCCCCGTACTCCAGGGAGATCAGTTCACGGCGGTGGGCATGGGCGAGTTGGTCCCGATCCAGGACAACGACACGGAGGAAGGCCGCGCCGCCAACAGGCGCGTCGAATTCGTAGTGAGCGGAGCCGAAGAATGATGTAAGGCGCGCCGTGGCCGGCTCTCCCCGGCCGCGGCCCGCTCGGAACAACTAACTCCCGGCTAAACGTTCTCCTGAGCAGAGACGTCCTGATAACAAACATGGACTATCCTGCGAAGGAGGAGTACGCCGTGAAACTCGCCCGACTTCCTGGCCTGACGGCCGGACTACCTGGACTCGCCCTGGCGCTGATTGGCTCACCGCTTATCGCGCAGGAAGCGCCCGCTGAATTGGGCCTGGGCGTCGAGCTGTCCAATTTCGATGATTCGGTGCGTCCCCAGGACGACTTCTTTCGTCACGTAAACGGCGGCTGGCTCGAGAAGACAGAGATCCCCGCCGATAGATCCAACTACGGCTCTTTCACGGTGTTGGCCGAGGATGCGGAGGCCAATCTCAGGGCAATCATTCAGGAAGCGGCGGATGAGCCCGACAGGATGGAAGGCTCAGATGTTCAGAAAATCGGGGATCTCTACGCGAGCTTCATGAACACGGAGTTCATTGGGCAGCGCGGGCTTTCTCCTCTGCAAGATGAAATGGACCGAATCGCTGAGCTGTCGACCAAGGCGGACGTGATCAGCTACATGGGCTACGCCCAAACCGCCCGCACTCAAGCTCCGTTCAGATTTTTCGTAGGCCAGGACGCGAAGAATTCCACCGAGTACATCAGCTATCTCAGCCAGTCCGGGCTGGGTCTTCCTGATCGGGATTACTACTTCGACGAATCAGACCGGTTCGCGGAGATCAGGACCGAATACGTCAAGTATGTGGAAGACCTCCTGACGCTAGGCGGACAGGAAGCTCCGCAGGCCGCGGCCCGGGCGATCATGGAGATCGAGACACGCATCGCCTCCGACCACTGGACCAGAGTCCAGAACCGGGATCGCAACGCGACCTACAACAAGCACGACATTGGGTCCGCCTCCGAACTGGCCCCCGGCTTCGATTGGACAGCTTTTCTGAACGCGGCTCAGGTCGGACAGGTGGAGGAGTTTATCATTCGGCAGCCCAGCTTTTTCGAGGCCCTGCCGGCTATCGTGGCAGAGACACCGCTGGAGGACTGGAAAGCCTATTTCAGCTATAAGCTCCTGAACTCCTGGGCACCCAATCTGCCTCAAGAGTTCGTGGCCAGGAATTTCGATTTCTTCGGCCGGACTTTGCGGGGCACAGAGGAGAACAGGCCCAGGTGGAAAAGAGGAGTGGCGGCGGTGCAGGGGAGCCTGGGCGAAATGCTCGGAGGACGCTACGTCGAACGTCATTTCCTGCCCGAGTCGAAGGTGCGGATGGAGACTATGGTGGAGAATCTTCGTGCCGTATTCGGCACCTCGATCGACGGTCTTGAATGGATGCAGGACGACACAAAAGAACAGGCCCAGGCCAAACTCGAGAAATTCGTCAGCAAGATCGGATTTCCGGACCAATGGAAGGACTATTCCGGCCTCGAGATTCGCCAGGACGATCTGATCGGAAACCTGATGCGTTCGCGGGCGGTGGAATACAGACGAATGACGGACAAGCTCGGTAAGCCGGTAGACCGGGGTGAATGGTTCATGACGCCGCAGACGGTGAATGCGTACTACAGCTCTACGATGAACGAGATAGTCTTCCCGGCCGCCATACTGCAGCCGCCTTTCTTCAACGTGGAGGCCGACGACGCAGTGAACTACGGGGCCATCGGCGCGGTCATCGGCCACGAGTTCAGCCACGGTTTCGACGATCAGGGCCGCAAGTCGGACGGCGACGGCAATCTGCGCGACTGGTGGACCGAGAAAGACGGCGAGGAGTTCAAGTCCCGCGCCGGGCGTCTGGTCGACCAATACAACGAGTTCAGTCCCATAGAGGGCATGAACGTGAACGGCGAACTGACCCTGGGAGAGAACATCGGTGATCTGGCCGGCCTGACGATGGCCTATCGCGCCTACAAGCGGTCACTTGGCGGCGAGGAGGCACCGGTGATAGACGGCTTTACGGGCGACCAGCGCTTCTTTCTGGGCTGGGCGCAGGTGTGGCGCCGGAAATACCGCAGCGAAGAACTGCGGCGCCGGCTGGTGACGGACCCCCACTCGCCAAGCGAGTACCGGACCAACGGTATTCTGGCCAATATGCCGGAGTTCCACGAGGCTTTTGAGACTCGCGAAGGCGACGGCATGTATCAGGCGCCACAGGAGCGAGTCAAGATTTGGTAAGCGCCAGGATGCAGCATCGCGCCCAGATGCCACGGGTGATGCCACGGGTGATGCCACAGATGATGCCACAGATGAGGACCATCGTCCTGGCCGGATCTCTCCTGCTGCCGTCATCGCTGGCGGGGCAGGAGGCACCCGGCAAGCCCGATCTCCTGCCGCTGGCCTGCGAGTCGGCCATAGCCCTGGCTGCCGCGCCACCCCATCTGCGTGCGGAAGCTACCGTCTACGTCTTAGGAGAGACGGGCTTCGAGACCGTACATGAGGGTTCCAACGGGTTCGCCTGCATCGTGAACCGAGATCATCCCAGAGTTCTCAAGCCGACCTGCTTCGATGCCGAGGGAGCGCGTACCATCGTGCCCAAAATCCTGTTCTTCGGCCAACAACTCATGGCAGGCAAATCGGTCCCGGCGATTCGCTCAGAAATAGCTTCAGGCTTTGAGGACGGAACGTTCGTGCGGCCCGGGAAGGCAGGAGTGGCTTACATGCTGTCCAACTTTAACCGGCCCTACAACAGACAAGCCGACCGGCTAGGCTGGTTTCCGCCCCACTACATGTTCTACGCCCCCGACCTCACGACCGCGGACCTGGGTACCACCAGGGAAGCGCGGGCGGCGAATTCGGAATTGCCGTTCGTCGCCTACCAGGGCCCGCACGGGTTCGTCGTCATGATGGCGCAGAATCGCAGCGGGCCGGATCCGTCAGAGTTCGCCATGTGCCCGGCCTGGGTCAGCGACGGACTACCCGAAGGCTAGGGTCGCCTCCGGGTAGCCGCTGTGATTCGGCCGTCGGTCTAGCCGGCCTGGTAGCCCATGATCACGCCCGCCGATCGCGGACCGCCGACCGCGGGCCGCCCACTTCCCCAGCCAGCCACTGACCCCTTGACAGGATTCGGGGCGGACCAAGTGCTGGGGTCCGAAACGGGGCCTTGGTGGGGCCTCTGAGCCTCCTGTTTGCACGCCTGCCAGCCGTCATCTGAATCACGTGCCGCGCTTGGTCTCTTAGGGCCCGTTCGCAAGCCTGTGACCGTGTCCGGAAGCCCAAAAACCACGTGTTATATTGGCACTTCGGTATATGTTCGGTTCTACTGCCTCGGCACACGGGAGTTACACGATGGTCTA
>JBDLJJ010000119.1:0-8315 GCA_039714435.1 Gemmatimonadota bacterium
CCGATGACGAGCGCCGCCACGAGCAGCGTCTCGATGTCCCCCACATGGATCCCGGGAACGACCCTCGCCGTCACGTAGAGGGCCGCCGCGTTGACGAGCCAGCGAATGACCAGTCGGATCAGAAGGCCGGGCTGAACACGAAGTCCCAGAACCAGCCCTTATCCGGCCGGTCATTGGGATGGACGAAATCAACCTCGGCGATTGCCAGGCCGAGCAGGTTGAAGCGCATTCCGACTCCATAGCTGCTCACCGTGTTGCGGTCTCCGCCGAACACGTCTGGAGTCTCCCCGCGGAACCAGGCCACTCCCGCGTCAAAGAAGGCGATAGCTTCGATCGGCGGCACCGCGCCGGACGGAATGAGGCCGAATCCACCCAGCAGCGGAAGCCTGGCCTCGGCGTTGAACAACGCCAGGCGACTTCCGAACAGCTGGTCGAATACTGGACAGGCACCAGTGGCGGAGAAGTCCGGACCGCACTCCGTGATCTCGAACGAGCCATCGTCGTAGCCACGTACCAGGCTCGGGAAGCCCACGTACAGCGGCCGCAGCCGTGGATCCTCGCCGCCAGCGCCATAGCGGCCGAAGGTCATCCCGCGGAAGGCTATGGTCAGCGGCCGAGCGGGCATGAAATACTTCCGGAAATCGCCCAGTAGATTCACGAAATTGAGAGTACCGAAGTTCGGCGTCGCCGCGAACCGGTATCTCTGCCCCAGGATCGGACCCGTGCCCCCGAACACGGCGTTGTCGTACACGAGCGCCGCCGAGCCCGTGGCCAGATTGATCGAAGACAGCGTGTCGGATGGAAGATCGAATGTCTCGCGAGCCACGAGCTGACCGCTGGCTAAATCGAAGACTCTTTGCTCGACCTCAGCAGCAAAATCGATATTTCGCAGGCCGGCCGTGAACTCCACCCTCTGCGCCTTGCTGAACGGATAGGCCACGACCCCGGTGAGCTGGCGGTTTATCTGGAAGAAGCGTTGCAGTTCCTCCACGACCACCGGTTGGCCGTTGAGAGTGCCTCCACGCTGTACGAATCCCTGCGAAATGAACGGGATCTGCCCACCCTGAATACCCCAGTTCCAGCGCTTCGACAGGTTCTGGTACCCGATAACGGCGCTGGAACTGCGCAGGAGGTCGCCGTTCTGGCTGTTGACGTTGAAGCTGGTGGAAAGGGCCCTGTTGCCCAGCATGTCGCTGAAGTACATCGAAATTCCGCCACCGATGAAGCTGCCGAAGCTGGACGTTCCGGCCGCCAGTACAGGCTGGCTGATAAAGTCGAGAGCGAGCGTGGAGCGGTACGCTTCCTCGTCGAACGTGAGCGTGTCGGCCAGGCCCAGTTCCGGGGCTTCCAGCAGCGTGCTGATGAGGCCCGGCTGGCGGTCCTCCGGCGGAAGTACAGCCGGGCTGACGCTGACGATCGCACCTCGGATCGGCGTCCCGGCCAGAACGTCCGGATCTTCGATCGCGTAGAGGTTGTAGTCGCCATCCTCGTATGCCGCATACACGAGTCGGTCGGCGGCTGAAGCGCTGGAAAGCGTGGGGCTGAGTGCTGTAATCCCGCTTGCCCCGGTGGTCAGGTTGGTAATCTGATACAAACCACCGCCCGCGAACTCGTAGCGATAGATATCGCTGATGCCGCTGACGTCGGTCACGAAGTACAGGCTTTGGCCGTCTGCGGACCACTGTGGGTTGATGTGCTTGCCTCGGCCAAAGACCGGTAGCGCCTGGATATCACCCGATACAGGATCGACCGTAGCCAAGCGGTAGTTTCCGTATTCGAGCTTTTGGGCGTCGGTGGAGAATCGGTCGGTCACGAAGGCGATCGCGGAGCCGTCCGGCGACCAGGCGGGCTGAAGGTCCGCGAACAGATCAAAGGTCAGGCGCCGGAGTGATTCGTCCTCCAGGTCTAGAATAAACAGATCTGTCATCCCATCCGCGTTGGCGGCGAAAGCCATGAATCGCCCGTCGGGTGAGAACGTGGGGGTGAATACCTCGCCCAGGTCCGGTAGCTTGATCTCCCGCACTGTTTTTCCGGATTGGGTGTCCACGATGCTGACGGCAGGTTCGCCCTTTACGATCGCGCCGAAAGCAAACAGCCTGGAATCCGCGCTCCAGGCACCGGCCGAGTTGATGAACTGCAGACTCTCGAAGTGCGGATCCGAGGCTGTCTTCGTTAGCCGCTTCTCGATCTCACCGGTGTGAGCATCGGCCAGAAACATCTCGATCGAGAAAAGGTCCTTCTCCGAAAGGAAGACCACCTTGCTGCCATCGGGGCTTAGCGCCGGCCCGACGTTGAGCCCGCCGCTTCCGCGCGCTTTCGAGACCAGCACGGGCCCGTAGTCGGCGGCCTGCTTGGTCCGGCTCACCACCGAGTTGTAGGTCCTGTTGATCGCGGCGTGCCACTCGGCGTTGAGCGAATCGGACGAGATCTGCAGAACGGCGGTAAGCGCCTGGATCGGATCGCCCGTGCGGCCAGCCACCTGGAGCACCTTCCCGATCGACTCGTCTCCCCACGTACCGCCCACGTAGGCCCAGAACGCGTGCCCGTAGCGGTAGGGGAAGTACTTCGGACTGGCGAGCTTGGTGAGGCTGGGGAGCGGCTCGTCAGATGCGGCGGCGTCCCTCATCCACATCGCTGTGTGCGGATCGACGGCGCCGATCGACAGGTACTCCGCCATGCCTTCGATGAACCACAGCGGCAAGAAGAGAGCGGTGGGCGCGCGGAACCCGACTTCAGAGGCCGAGCCCGACGTAATGTCGAACTGAAACGCGTGTACGAGCTCGTGCCCGATCACATGATCGGAGTCCTTGAGGGTGCCGGCCAGTGGAAGCACGATACGACGTTTCAGTGCCTCCGTGACGCCGCCCGTAGCTTCGCCGATATTGCCGAATATGGCGTTTGTCTGCTCGAAAGCCGGATGGCTGTCGTACAGGATAAGCGGCTGCCTGCTGGTCAACTCATGGTCCAGGAGACGAGACAGCCGGGAGTACCAGCGCTCGGCCATGCGGCCGGCTTCCCGGACGATCGCCTCTTCGCGCTCGTAATAATAGATATCGAAGTGCTCGGTCTTGAGAACCTCGAAATCGAAGCTGTCATACTGGACCTTGTTGCGGCCGAAGTACTGGGCCTCGGCGTCCTGCGGAACGGCCAGTCCGGCGGCCAGTCCGGCAACAAGCAGGACTCCGGTCAGCTTTAGATTCGGCATACGGCTTCTCGTCACAGTGGCATCCTCCAACGATGCATCCTCCCCCTGGATACTCGCGTCATGTTTGTGGACCCCGGCGAGTGAACTACCCGTCCGAGGGGTCCGTGTTTCTTCAGGTGTCTATTTAGGTACTTTTTTGAACACGTCGGATCGATCGATTAGTTCCGGACTCCGCACTTGGAAGACAGTCTACTACGCTGCGCTGTCAGCAGGCCAACAGGGTGCCTCCCAGCCTGTCGCGGGCGCGTTCTCCGGCTGTTCGGCTCGGATACGGACCCGCGAACACCCGGTGCAGGCCGTCGTCTCCAGTTTCGACAACGATCTCTGTCCGGCGCTGCCGAACCCGTTTTGACAGGTCGACAGCGTTCGCTCTGTCCTTGAAGGCGCCGAGCTGCAGCCGGCTGCAGGTGACCACGTTCCCTGAGCCCACGACCGTGATCCTGACTCTGGCGGTGCCGGAGCCAAGCATATCGACCCGGCGTGCGGCCGCTTTCGACAGATCGATGATTCGGCCGCGCACGAACGGGCCCCGATCGTTGATACGAACTTCCGTCGTCGCCCCATTGTCCAGGTTCTCCACCCGAACGCGCGCCTGAAACGGAAGCGAACGGTGGGCGGCCGTCATGGCCTCCATATCGTAGACCTCGCCCGAGGCCGTCTGCTTGCCGTTAAAGCCCGGACCGTACCAGGACGCCCGGCCCGTCTGAGTCCAGCCGGGCGACGCGTCCACCACAGGTTCGGGAGGCCAGGCCGCGCTCCCGGCGCACGCTGAAACTGCGGCGACGGAGCAGGCGACAATGATGATCGATCTCATGTGCAGAGGATAGGGCCCGCGGAGAGGCGGCGCGACTACCGACCCACGTACATGGCGCCCAGGGCGTAGCCTCCGGCCTGCACGCTCCACACAAGGCTGGCTGTCTCGAGCTCCACCGCGACTGCACCAAAGCGTCTCATCAGCCAGCGCTCGGTACTCTCTCGCTCGGCCCCGGGCAGCACAGAGTTATACACCAGGATCGCCCCGATTCCGCCCCCGAAGTGATCGGCGCTGGGAACCGCCTGACGCTGGCCATCGTGGTAATAGGTGTCCTCGTTGATACCGCCAATGCCGGTGTCCTCGTGGTGCACGAAGACCCGTCCGATTGCCGTCTCACGTCCGCTCTCGGCGCCGTTCAGATAGCCCGTCAGGGCGCCGCCCGGATGGTCGAACTGGAGCGTTGCAACGTACGTAGTGCGGGCAGCGATGACAGCCGTCACGTGTGCTGGCCCGAAGGGGGTGGTCTGGCCCCGGTCGTCGTTCCACACGTTGAACGCTCCCAGGTACAGCTGGCCCTCGTACAGATAGGCGTTGAAGCCACGTAGATCTCCACCGGTCTCGAACAGCATCTGACGACGCTGCACGTCGTCTCCGGTTCGAAACACGAGGAAAACTGTTCGCTGGCCGTAGGGGCCACCCAGGTTGAGGGGCTCGGCATCGACAATTCCGAGCAGATCATCAGACCCGTCGAATGTCACGAACTTCGGCTCCTCCGACTCCGTCCCGGAGGCCACAGGCGACCTGGCCAGGCGCGGGCTGCGATCGGGGGGATCTGCGGTCTTTGCGATGCCGGGCGGCCAGGTGATGACCTCAGCGTCGTGCTCGTAGCCCGACAGGTCGGCCCACCCGGTCAGGCGTTCATCGTCGCCAAAGCTGACACTGGTATCCGCCGAGAGCCACAGGACCGCGCCGGCCTGGGGAGATTCGGCCTGGGGAGGGTCGGCCACACGGCACCCGGCCGACAGGAGTGCGGCCAGCGCTAAGCTACGCGCGGCGTAGCCAGTTGAACCGCCGCTCATAAGGCTCAGAAGGTTGGGCTCAGAACCCGTAGGCCGGTGTTCATCTCTGATATGTACACGTTCCCGTTGTGAAGCTGAGGTGCCCATGTGCACGTCAGGCCCGTGCCGATACAGCCGCCGCTTCCAAACTGAAGTTCAGCGATGTGCCTTCCCTGCAGCTCGAGCTGCCCCATGAGGTCACCGGACACGTCGACAGCCTGAATTCCGTTTTCGTACCAGGCGAAGTATCCGATTCCCCTGGACTCGTCGATCCAGAAGTTGTGCGGCGTTGCGCCATCGATGGAAAGGCTGGCGACCTCCACGGGCGCGGTCGGGTCACGCACGTCGATCACTCGCATCACGCCCGGCACCCCGACCTCGTCCCCGAGGAAGACATAGCCCGCCGCCGGCCAGTACCAGGCGTTGTGGACGAAAAAACCGGGAATGTCGATTCGGCCCACCTCCGCTGGATTCGTGGGTGATCCGTCGGCGATTCCGTTCCCCACATCCAGAATGATGAGGCCGGCGTCCCAGTGCGACAGAAAAGCCAACCCGTCACGGACGTAGACGTCGTGCAACAAGCTAGAACCACCGTAGAAGGAAGCTACGATCGTGGGAGCGGCGGGAGTCTTGATGTCCACCACCTTGAGGCCCGAGGCCGCTGAGGAGCCATTAAGTACGAGATATACGTAGTTGCCATCTATCCAAGCGTTGTGAACGCCGAGCCCGAAGTCTGAATCCGCTAACGTGGAGATCACCGCTGGGTGCAACGGGTCGGCCAGGTCAAGCAGAGTCATCCCGGTCATCATGTCAGACGATCCCTGATGAGTGACGACACCGAGGGTACCGTCGGCGCTGATCTTGACGTCGTTCAGGGTCCTGGCGTCGACCTGCACGGAATCCGCCAGAGCGGGTGCCGCCGGAACCGACACGTCCCACACGTAAAGTGTGTTGCCCAACAGGCCGTTGTTCCCGCACTGGTTCCCGCTCGCGTCCCTGCATCCCCATGTGCCTGTATATGCGACATTCCCATGCACCCACAGATCCGAGGTGAACCGGTCCGTGATCGATCCCTCGCCGATCGAAATCAACGACCCACTTGGAGCGCCTCGCGCCACAACCGTAACCTCCAGCTCGTCCGTCACTCCCCCAACCGACGCCACTACGGAAGCCGCGCCCGGAGCGTACCCGACGATTCGGCCCGCTGCGTCAGCCAGGCCCGCGCTGAATGGCACCACGCTCCACGTCACTGTCTCAGCGGTCGTCACCTGACCCGTGCTGTCTCTTACTTCCGCCGTGTACGTTTCGATCGCGCCCTGCCGAATCGAGGTCGGCCCGCCCGTAATGGTGACCGTGCCGAAGAACGGACTAACGACTGCGACGGATAGATCGACGATTAGCACGGCGGCCGTCTGGTCGCCGACCCTGGCCGTGAGGTTGGCCTGGTACGAACCGCTCTCAATATCGTTCGGAAGCGTTACGCCGACGGAGACATCTGCCGTGGCTCCCGCCCGGAGAACAGGAAACTGGCTCGGGGTGGATGCCAGCTGAGACCCGGTGATCGGGAGCCCGCCGGGTCCGGCAATCTGACCGCCGGTGAGTTCGATCGGGCCAAGATCGGACGACCCCGTGTTGGCAATCTGTATGGTCGCGGACCTCGTCGTACCGAGGTCGAGAGTGCCAGGCGTGAACGTCAGTGTCAGACCGCCTGGGCCGGTGAGCGGATCGTCTCCACCACAACCGGCAGTCACGGCCAGGGCCAGGAAAACAACCCAACGAAATCTCTTCATCACCTGTCGCTCCTTGGGGTAGCTTCTTGGCGCCGCAGACTAGTCCGACTTCGCCGCCGTGGTAACCCCTGCTCCATGCTACGTTCCTGCCGGCTGCACCCTGCTTTCAGGTTTGCCGGACCCCGCAGACGTAACTAGGATCCGAGCCTCAGACCCGAAGGCAGGACCTACTCTCTCCCAACAGGAATGATTCCAAATGCGGTTCCCGGTACCTGGAAAGCCGACTCGGCCCCTTTGCCTCGCGGCGTTCGCGGCCGTCTTCGCGTCAGCGGCGTTCGGCCCAGGGGAGCTGCACCTGCGTCTCGAATCGTCCGAGCCGGCAGCGGGAAGCGTCGTCGGTGAGCTTCCGCCCCAGGTGCGGCTGGTCTTCAGCGCCGCGATCGAGCGCAGCCTGGCGGACGTCCGGCTCACGACCGGTGATGGTGGCCCGATCCCCGTCAACGTCTGGCGTGACTCGGCCGACGACCGGGTGCTTCTTGGAACCTGGCCGGAGCTGAGCACCGGGACGTGGGAGGTCGCCTGGAAAGTAGTGTCGCTGGATGGCCATACGGTCCGGGGTACGTTCGAGTTCACGTACGACACGCCAGAGGCCGCCGAGTCAGCGGCGGTGGACGCCGCAGAGGCTGAGTCAAGCGTCGAAATGGGCGTCGAATCAGGCGTCCTGGCGAGGCCTGACGCGGAAGCGGATCCTGCCACCTTCCCGTGGTTTGGCGCGTTGCTTGGCGGGGCGGCGCGCTGGTTTCTGCTGGCCTTCGCCGGGCTGGCCTGGTTCGATAGGAGCAGACGAGTCGAACGAGGCAGCAGGCCCGGAAGGCTTACCCGGTCGCTGGCCGCCGGGGCCGTTGTGTTCGTGGCGGCGTACGTGGGCCACTGGATCGTCTCGGCCGGAGCATTCGGCGAGGCCTCGCTCGGCGAAGTGCTCACCACCCGAACGGGGCGGCTGGGCCTCCTGCAGCTGGCACTGACCGCGATAGCGGCGGCGGCCGCGTTCGGCTGGCGACTACGCGCCGCGGCCACATTCGCAATACTGGCCATTCTGGTGGACGGAGCGACGGGGCATCCGGCCGCTGCGGGGAACCTGTTCGCGGCTTCACTCTCCGCCGCCCACATGGCCGCAGGCGCCATCTGGCTGGGCGGACTCCTGCTTATCATTGCCGAAGACCGCAACGAACATCATCTGGTAGCGACGTCCAGGGCTGTGTCCCGCGCGGCGTTCGTCGTATCGATTCTCGTAGGCGTGACGGGATTGGGGATGGCGCTATTGCTGGTGCCGAGTCTCAGCTCTGTTTTCTCAACCGCGTACGGGCGTCTCGTCCTGGCAAAGATCGTCGGCTTCGGAATTCTGATCGCGTTTGGCGCGCACCATAAGCTGAGGATCATCCCCGTCATCGAGACCGAAGGAACCGGAGGCGCGCTGCAGCGTTCTGTACGGAAAGAAGCCCTGGTATTTATGCTGGTGATATTACTCGCTGCGGTGCTCGGCCAAACGACACTTCCCGCTTGAACCA
>JBDLJJ010000120.1:0-8017 GCA_039714435.1 Gemmatimonadota bacterium
GGAGCCGTCCTCATGCATCTTCTTCAGGGTAACGCTCACGCTGTTCACGTAGCGGTCGAACTCCGGCAGCAAGGCCCCGTCCACGCCGACCCGAATCTCCCGCTGCTGGAACGCCGGATCGGCTAGATTGACGGTGCGGAAAACGCCCCGATCGTCGCCCCAGTCCTCCCAGACAGCGCCAACATTGAACGCGATCGTAGCGTGCCGTTCGAGCGCCGCCTGATGGTTGAAACGCAGGACCGTATGGCCGGACTCACGGATACTGCGCGCCTTGTAACCGACGCTCAGGCCGAAACCGGTCGTCTCACGGGCCATGTCCGACAGACTCTCCGGATTCGCCAGATGGGAAAGCGCCTGGAGCAGTCCACCCCGCTCACTCTGCGGCACTTCCATGGGCTGCACCGGTTCGAACATGAGCTTCAGGAGACGGTCATAGACCGTAGCCAGCAGAGCTTCCATGGCCTCGTCGCTGCCGCTGGACTTCAGCTCGATCGCGTTGTCCCGCAGCATCTTGTCGAACATGACCTCCACATCGGCACCGACCCAGAAGACAGATCCGCCCGCGCTGAAGTCCTGGTGCTGCCTGACCTTGGTCCAGTCGACCGTGAGTTCAGCGTCGAAGGCGGGGGCGAGCCCGATGAACGTCATGTCGAACACGAGCGAAACGTCGGGGGTGGCCGTCTGGAGACTCTCGAGCAGAAGGGTCGAGCGTTCGGGATCCAGCTCGAAGGAGAGAGCGATACGGTTTCCTGCCAGGACGGGCGCGCGGCCCGTGGTAAGAATCGCCCGGCGAGTCGCTTCACCGCCCTCCCCGAGCAGAGCGGACACGAGACTGAAACTTCCGGATTGGAAGACGACCGGCCCGCCCAGGACTGCGTCGCGATTGTCGGTGACACGAGGCAGTTCCCGCTCCATTCGCCGGCGGCGATCTTCCGATACGCCGTACGAGACGAGGAAAGTCAGGATCCCGCCGCCCTCGGCCTCCGTGAGAGCGGCATCGCCGCTCGTCGAAGGCTCGTTGATGACGTAGCGGACAAACGAGAATTGGGGCCGGCCCTCGTCGTCTACGGCGAGTGTGGCTTGGTCGGGAATGTACAGGTAGCGGAGCGTGTCAGAGGCCAGCGGGAAGCACCACACTCCGTCGGCCCTGACGCCCCGGTCGAGCAGTAGCTGCTGAGCCGAGGCGTCGCTCGGGAAAGCCGCTGCCAGGGCGGAGACGAGGACCGCTGCGAGTACGCCCTGCCTCATGGACCGCTACCGTTTCCAGCCGGCGACTCGAGTCGAATGAAGTTCGACTTCAGCAATACCAGGTCGTCGGTCACCGATCCGCCTTCGACGTACCAGTCGACCTGATACGCTACCGCCGCACCCGGATCGTGGTAGATGACGACAGAGGCGCTCGGATCCGGATCGTCCACCCTCAAACGAGCCTCGCCGTGCTTGCCGGCTTTCCCGACCAACGTTGTAGCAAACCGTACTACCGCGGAGTTCACGCCGCGGCGCTCGAACGCATCCCGGTCGATGTCGATGAGAACGGTTCGCTTTTCGAGTGGCGGTTTAAGGGACACAGCAGCCGAACTGCCTTTGATCCAGCCTCCTCCAGCTGGCTGGGTGAGAGTCGGCCCTCCACGAAGGCTCCACTCTGTTCGGTACTCGTAGTCGTGCCAGTTCTCGTCCGCTTCTCCCAGGCGGGGGAAGGAGACGTCCTGAATGGTCTGGCCCTGCTCCAGGTTGTCGAGAGAGAAGACGATGTCCCGCGTCACAGTAGGATTCTGCTCGTACCTCTTCCGTACGGTGACCGAGGCAAAATTAACGAGATTGGAGAAGGCGTCGACGAAATCGCCGTCGATCTGAAAGTGGACATCGCGGAACTGGAAGGCCGGATCGTTGAGATCGACAATCCTGAAGTAGCGCGGATCGGCTTCGAGCGCGTCATACAGACCGCCCAGATTACCTGATGCGTCCACCGGAACCTTGATTGTCGTGCTCCGGCTGAGAACGACGGAGAAGCGGTTGCGCCGGATGTCCGTGCGCTCTCTGAGCATGTACAGGTCGTCGGAAGCGTAGGGCCGATTACCGCCGCCGAACACCTTGGCCAGCCAGCCTTCCGTCGTCTTCCCCTGAATCTGCTCGTAGGCGACCGCCTGCTCACGCGGCGGTTCCTGGGCCCAGCCGCTTGTCGCATCAAACATCAGTTCGACAAGCTGGTCCATGATAAGCGACAGAAGGCCGTCCATTTCGCCCGAGTCGATGTCTAGCGCCTCGGACCTGTCGAGCACTGTCACCCGGATCTGACCGTCGCGAATGAGAGAATCGACCACGCCCGAGATGAACTCCCGGCTGAACAGACCCGGATCGAGCGAGCGGCGACCCCCGGCGGCCAGACCACCCGCTATGGCCGCCCCAACGGGGCCGCCAGCCACTGCGCCGACAGCGGCGGCACCCGCCACTCCGGTGCCCGAGGTACGTCGCCGCACATTTCCTCCGTCTTGAGGCATACCCTGCCGGTTTCGCAGGCTGTCGAAGTGCACGTAAACGGCGTCGATGTTCGCTTCTACGCGCGCGTTGTAACCTTCTACGACGGCCTCGTAGTAGGCATGTACGGATACCGATACGTCGGAGGTGGGGCCGGTGAGAGAGTTCCACAGAAGCGTCGCCCCTTCGGGCTCCAGCATCGCCGCCACAACTGCTCGCGAACCGGGCATCAGCGGTGCGCGGCCCGACGTCAGCACCGTACGGGCCATTCCGCCGTCAGCGCCTTCGCGAAGCACCGACGAGATGACCTGGAACGAGCCCACCCCGTCTCCGCCCTCTTCAGTCGCCTGTAGGAGCGGCACCGGCCCGACTAGCCGTGCGCCCGTCACCTGGCTCCGGAGCGCCGCCTCGAGCGAGTCCGCCATGTCGGCCGGCAGTCCGAATTCGAATAGGGCATGCAGAAGGCCGCCGCTCGACTCGCCGTCGGCGCCCACATACTTGAGGGCCAGCAGTTCGAACGTCCCGTCGTCCTTCCTGGCCAGGCGCGGAAATCTCGGCACGTAGTAGAAAGCCAGGCTGTCACGCGAATCCTGCAGGAGCTGAATTCCGTTCAGCATTCGGCGGCCCTGGTCGTAATGCACCTGGGCCCCGGCATCGGCCACGGGCATTAGGCTGGTGGCGGCGGCGACCAGCAGGGCTGTGCGGACCATCTTCATGGGCTTTCCTCTGTGTCGGTGGCGGCGTCCGTTTCGGTTTCCAGCCGTTCTTGTGGTGTCGTCACGTCCAGAACCCCGATCCAAGGCCGCTCCTGCCAGCCGAGATCGAGTTCCTCGCCGTCCGTGGTGATCTCGCGAACCCGGTACCGGAGCGTCTCCTCGAGACGTACCGCGAACGGGAAACGCAGTCGGTGCACCGCTTCGTCCGGCTCCGAAGCCCGGAAGATCACGAGCTTTCTCGCCGTGCGGCCATTGGCGGCCTCCGCCTCCAGCTCGACCATTTTCATGGCCAGATCGGGCCGCAGTCCGTTCCGAAAATCGTAGCAGCGGATATCCAGAACTCCGTGCCACGGAGGCGGAGCGCGATTGGCGCTTAGGTCCACCACCCTGATCATGTCCGAGTTGCGTTCCGGGTCGATCATCACTTCGAAGGCGTCGGCGCGAACAGATCGAAGATCGGACGAGCCGCTGTGCCGCGCATCGTCGATGTCCCCGAACCCTTCCATGTCGCCCTCGACCTCCAGTTCGCCTCCCGAGCCCACGACACCCTCGGCTACGTAGGCGTAGCTGAAGCTGACCATCGTCCGTTCGCTCTCAAGCATTTTCCACATGGCTTCGGCCGTGTGGCGGTCAAGGCGCAGCGTGTAGCGGCGCTCGCTGATCGTGCCCGTGGACGGCGCCAGGTTCTCGAAGTCTCCCGCCGGAAGTGTGTCGATAGCGCCACCGGCGAGCGGGGCGAACACGACCTGTGCCTCCGTCCGCCGGATGGGCAGCAGGCGCAGCTCTGGCTGGCTTACGCCCTCCGCTGTCAGAACCTGCCGCGCTTTCGCCAGCATGTCCGCTCGCACCGCGTCCTTCTCGATGTCGAAGGTGAGGTGAGCGAACAGCCGCGTCTCACCCTGGTCCCCGGTGAGGCGCGTACCGGTGCGGCGGGTAATCAGGAAGCGAACCGCGGGGTGCCCATCGTCCTCTGCCAGCCTTAACGGACCCGGGACGTAATAGAACCGGCCCGGGACATGAGCATCGGGAAACACGGTCAGCGGACCCATGGCCCGCGCCTGGTCCAGCGCCGGCTGAGCCGCCTGCGCGCTCGAGCAGTCGGCCCCAAGGAAGATCGGGACCAAAATAACCAGTGCTGCCAGAGCTGCTGCCCGAGTTGTCGCCGACCGAGCCCCTGCCAGCCTCAACGATCCGCGCTCTCAGTCGGTAGCTCGCCGAAAATCTTTCGCAGGCTCGACCGGCTCACGAGGAGCTGGAGACCCGAGTCCCCGTCCAGGAACACCGCCCGCTCGAGCTCTTCCCCGTCAGGCATGGTGAGCCGGACGGTCCACTCGAAAGGCACCTCGACGTCCGCCCGGCCGAGGTAGAAGGGGATCTCACGACTCGCGCCGTCCTCGCTAAACTCGAACTGCTTGGCCGTCACCTTGTCCCCGCCGGCTTCAAAATACGCTGACTTGACGAGCACGGTGAGTTGCCTGGCGCCGCTCGCCTCAAGCGGGTCGAACAACGTGATTTCCAGTGGCTGCCGAACTCTCTCCGACACACCACCAGTGATAGAGCGAACCGCGGCCTCGGTTGAAGCGTCGTCGGGGACTACCGCGAAATCGACCCAGGTAAAGAAGGCGTTGTCGATGACCGGCCGCGTGAGTTCCTGGCCCATCGCGGCCCGCGCCCGCGAAGGTATGGGAGCCGTATTCGACAGGTCCCAGGAAAGCACCTGCACGCGCTCGTCGGCGTCCAGGACCATGGCGTGCAGACCCCTCAGCCGTATCGGATGCGGCAACTCGTTACGCTTGAAACTGCCGTTCTCCCATAGGAGGGGCGGATAAGACCCCGGCTCGCCCCAGCTCAGGTAGAGCGGAACGCGCTGCGTTCCGCCGTCGCCGGAACCGGGCTGAAGCAGGACCTGCGGCGCGACCGCCTGATCCTGCCGCAGAAGCTCGACAAAACTCTCCCGCGTAGCGGCGCGCATTCGCCAGCTCACTTCTACTTCTCCCATCACTTCGCTCGCTGGAGCGACGCCGACATCGTCCACATCGTGATGCCTGGCCAGATCCTGCCCCGCAGTGCTCGTGGTGGCGCCGCTGGCGATCGGCATCGGACGTAAGTCGAAGAACGGGCGACCCGAAGCGCGCGCCGCCTGACGAACCAGGATTTCCGCTGCCCGGCGCTGCGCCGGCGTAAACCTGGGCTCGAGCCTGGCGCGCACGAGCACGTGGGGTTCGCTCTCGCCATCGCTCATCTCATCGGTGAGGGACAGATCGTACTTCTGCTTGTCCGAATCCCACTTGAGATGGTAGGCGGCCGGCAAGAAGTAATAGATACCGGACGACTCATTCTGGTCGCTCCAGATCTGCGAATTGATGCCCAGTAACTCCTCGAGATCCGGGCCTTCGTCCGCTGTGCGGCCGGAAAGATACCCCTGCATCACGGGGACGCCCGCCAGGTCGAAGGCGGGGATAGCGGCCGGCCCGTCACCTTCGCCCGGCCTGCCAGTCGCCGCCGGGATGGGTGCGTCCTCAAAGTAGAAAGCGGCGTGGCGTTTACTGCCCGCCTCCGGCCTTGCTTCCAGCTTTCCGGGCCCATGAAACAGCCTCAGCCGCGCTGATCCACCCGAACTCTGAGCGCGGAGAGCGCGACTCCGTTTGAGAAGATTAGGAGACACTGTGATGGGTCGTGCCTGAGGTCGGATTTGGCCGCTCTTCGCCAGGTTCGAGACCGCCGGCCTGCCGAGGATGCGGAGTCGTGATTTCTCCGCGGCGCCAATCGCACGCTGTGTCGCCGCCGCGTCCGCGGCCTCCACGATATACGTCCCGTCGCCGTTGTACACGAAGTGAAGAACGGTGGCCGGATCAGCCGGATCGGCGCTCCGGGTGTCGACCGTCCCATCGGATCTCAAGGCGAGGAGGTGCCATCCGTTGGAGGCGCGTAGACGACCGATCTTGTTCCCTTTGTCGATCCAGCCTAGTTGGAATGTCTCCTCATCTCCTGACGTGGAGGCCATCCGCACTTCCGCTCCGCCTCCGCGGGCCGCTGACAGATAGGTGTATTTGCCGCGCGTGCCAACGCGCAGCCGCACATGCTCCACGGCAACTTCGTCCTGAGAAGGTCCCATTGCGGGCCGCGACCCGGCTGCCGGCGCGCGCCGGTAGACCGTCGGCAAGAGATCCTGCAGGGCCTTCGCACGCACGCGGATCTCTAAGTTCTCCGCCCGCGTCGCCGCCTCCCACACCTTCTGGAGTACGAATGTGCTCTCGGCTCCAGACCTGGATGACGGTCTCTTGGCAACGAGGAGAACGAGGCGGCTCGACTCGAAGCTCGCCCCTTCCTGCACGCCAGAGTCTAGCTTGAACTCGACTGTGGCCTCACCCGAGCCGCCTAGCTCGACTGGCTCAGTCGCGATTTCCACGATTGCTTCTGGATCTCCGTCCCGCCCGGCCCGCAGCGCCTGTCCCTTCAACCAGTTCCCTTCAAATCCCTCGAACTGGACCGCAAGTCGCAGACTGGCCGCGCGCTCTTGCGTCACGGTGACCTTGCCTATGGTTCCCTTGGGCTTGGTTTTGAACAGATCGCCCAGCGCGTTGCCAACCTCCTGGTCGAGAGTGGCGATGGGCTGAAGAGTGCTCCCTTCCAGACTGACGGACTGCTGGGCGGCGACGGCGGGTGATACGGCGAGAACCAACAGGCAGAGGAAGCAAGACACAGGCCTGGCGGACAAGAAACCGGGCGGGACAAAGCGCTGGTTCACCTAGATCCTCCGAATTGCGGAGGCCTGCAACCTGGAACTTGATTCGCAAGCCTCGGTTCGATGCTCAGGCGGGTGCAGCTGTCCCACCACATCAGAGGCTTCCGCAACAGCCGGACGTGACGCTTGCCTGGCGAGCAAACGTCACGCGGAAATTGAACTGAGCCTCAAGGGAATCTTAATGCGAAGGGAAACGCTTCGCACATTATAACCGCTGATTGCGGTTAGAAATGCGGACTACGGCTGTCCGATATCCATCACTTGGCGCTCCAGAAGCTTAGCCAACTCGCAGACTTCGGTGCTTAGGTGTTCAGATCGAGCGCACAAGCGTCGACACACATCCTCTGCTACAGACACTGCCCGTCGGCGCGGTCCGCTTTCTCGTCCATCAGGTCAGCCCAAGTCCAGGCGTCCGACGTGTCCTCGGCGGGGCCTTTGGTGGTGATCTCACGATCCATCCGCGAGCCCCCGCGGCGGCCTGTGGCCCGCTTCCGCGTGCGCCCGGAGCGCTCCAGCGGCTGTATCGGGCTTTCCGGAACGTCCGGCACGAGCCGGTCCAGCGCCCCTCCCAAACCGAGGGCCATCAGGACGCGGAGAAAGTTCTCGAGCTGGGTGGCATCTCCCCCCTCTAGCCGCGCAACTGTTCGGGTCGAAATACCTGCCGCCCGAGCAAGCTCAGCCTGAGTGAGATTCCGGTTCAGTCGATGCCTCGCCAAGCGCTCGCCGAGTTGGTCCAGGTGGCTCTTGAGTGGATCTTCCGCACCGTCGTGTCCTAGATGTAGCATAATAGGCTCTATTTGGCTGATTATGAATTCAATAGAGCATATTCTGCCAGTTTTGCCCTGTTGTCAACCGGGCGGACGACTGCTCGCAGTTCGTGGAGGGGGGGGGCTGCGGACCGGATTGCAGCCTGGAAGCAAAGGGGGAGCGAGCGCCCTAGAAGCAGGTCCCCGACCCTGAGTCCGTAAACGTCTGCCCCGCCACGGGAATAAACTCCCAGTCGTAGCTGCCGTCCCGGAGCGTGAACTTCATGACGCCGAACGTGTCCGAGTTTCGCACCTCGCTCGTGCTGCCCACGAAC
>JBDLJJ010000121.1:0-7826 GCA_039714435.1 Gemmatimonadota bacterium
CAGGCCAGAGTGCAGCGCGACCAGGCCAGAGTACAGCGGGACCAGGTTAGAATGCAGCGCGGCCAGGAAGCCGGCGACGATGAGATGAAGTCCGCCGCGCTGAACGCGCTAATGCAGGTGTCACCCGACAAAGCCCTTCCGATTCTGAAACAGGTGCTGGCCAACCGCGAGGGCAACTCGGACGCTCTTCGTGCTCAGACCATGTTCATCCTGTCCCAGATCGATTCGCCCGAGACGTTCGACATCATGCTCGACGCGGTCCGTAACGATCCGAGCAGCAAGGTCCGCGAGCAGGCCGTGTTCTGGCTGTCCAAGGTAGACAGCCCGCGGGCTTATGAAGCACTGGCCGAGATCCTACAGGATCCCGGTTACAGCGAACTACACCAGAACGCCATTTTCTCGCTTTCACAGAGTTCCGACCCGAGGGCGCACGGGGTTCTTAGAGATTATGCGGCTGACGCCAGTGCGAGCGCGGAGTCCAGAAACGCGGCGATTCATTGGCTTGGCCAGCGGCCCAGCGACGAAAACGCAGCCTTCCTGCGTGACCTGTACAGCACCATACCGAACGCCGAGTCACGCGGGCAAATCCTCTACGCGTTGTCCCTCATGAAGGGCCACGGAAACGCCGCTTGGCTTATGGAACGAGCGCTCGACGCAAACGAGGACATCGAACTTCGGAAGATCGCGCTGCACTGGGCGGGCCAGTCGGGCGAGGTGCAGATGGCAGCCTTGATAGCGCTCTACGACCGAACGGATGACCGGGACGTGAAGGAGCAGTTGATCTTCGTCTATTCACGGCGTGACGAGGCGGCGGCTATGGACAAGCTACTCGAAATCGCCAGAACTGAAGCGGATCCGGAGTTGCGCAAGAACGCCATCTTCTGGATCGGCCAGTCGGGTGACCCCCGAGCCGAAGATGTCCTGCTCGAAATTCTGACGCAGTAACAGGGACGGGGGAGGGGGGCAGACGAGATGCTGAAATCGGTGTTGGTGTTGCTGCTGGCGGCCCTGGCGGCACTGCCCGGATCAGCCACCGGCCAGTCCGCTGACGACCTAGAGGCGGCCGTCCGAGACGCGCCTGACGGAATCGTGGAGGTGGTGTTCGCAGCCAGACCAGGGGTGTGGGGCGACGGGCGGAAGCACACCTGGGTGCGACGCCCGCGCAGTGACCACCCTGGATGCACGTGCCGGAACGGACCCATTCGCGTGACCCTGAGTGTGCAAGACGGCACCATTCGTTCGCTCGACACGCGTGTAGGAGGCGAGCCGGCCCGGGAGTCCGAGAATGATCTGGGCCGGGTTTCTGCTGCGGCTGCCGCGTCATTCCTGATGCGAATGGCCCTCGATTCCGAGTCCGGTTCGGTGGCTGAAGATGCGCTCGAGTCGGCGGTGCTAGCCGACAGCGCAGATTTGTGGCCCGGTCTTCTCACTATCTCGAAGGACATCTCCAGGCCGTCCGAACTCCGTAAGACAGCCATATTCTGGCTCGCGCAGGAGGCGGCCGATGAGGCGGCGCCGGTGCTGAACGAACTGGTGGCCGAAGAGGCGGAGGACATGGAGGTAAGGGAGGCCGCGATCTTCGCGCTGTCTCGGCTTCCGGATGGGCGGGGCGTGTCTCTCCTTCTGGATATCGCCAGGCAGCCGATTCATCCCCGGCTTGTACGAAGCGCCTTCTTCTGGCTGGGACAGTCGGAAGATCCACGGGCTCTGGCCCTGTTCGAACAGGTGCTCACCAGCGGCGGCTAGGACCGCCGCGCAAAGAAGTAGCCCGTGAGATTGAGGCCGACGTAGTCCTCGTCGATGGTCCGGAACTGTCCCATCGGAGAAGGCCCGAAGTGCCCCTGCAGCTCTAGCCGGAACAGCATGCGCGTCACCCGGAAGGCCGATCCGAACACGCCGGTGCCGGCCACCCGATCGGTCAGGTTCGAAGTCTCGAAGTGGGCCGCGGCGTACGGCCAGATAGGCCGGCTCTGGGCGCCGAGACCCTCATCCCACTCTGCTCCCCAGCGGTAGGCTATGCCCTCTACAGAGTCACTGGACCAGATGTTGAGATCCGTGCCGGCGTAGACTCGGAACGCATCGGCAAACCTGCGCCCGATGAGTATCTCGAAGCTGTTGCGTCCCACCTGGACGTTGACCCTGCCGAAGCGGGCCAGGAAATCGTCTCCGATGTGGGAGCTGACGTGGAGCAGCTCGACCAGCACGTCCCACTGTTTGTGGCGAATGGTGAGCGGAGCGCCGACTCGAAAGTCCGAGTTGAGCAGATCGCGCTGGCCCACTTCGAGCGCGAAGCGCGAGATTACGCCCAGTTCGAAGCCAAGCACTACTTCGGGGCTGTTCTGACCCGCTCTGGGGAAGCGAACCACCGGAAGCCGGTGGCCGACCGCCGCGACACCCTCCAGGTTGGTGCCCTCGAACTCACCGTTATTGTCCCGGTTGGCCCAGATCAGAGCGCCTCCCAGGTCCAATTCATCCGGGCGCGCGATCAGAGGTCCGAAGGAAAACGATTCCGGGAACCATTCTGCCCGATCCAGCGGTGAGGCCGAATCGTCGCGCGCATTCGGTGATTCCTGAGCGACTGCCGCCGAAGCTCCGCCGGCCAACAAAGCCATCACCACCACCGCTGTCGCCACCCGTTCGGCCGAGCCGAGCATGTCCCTCCTTTTCCGCGTTCGCTTGTGTGAGGCGTAGAATGTGGGGAGTGTAGGTACCGGCCACAACGACAAGGAGATGCGGTGAGCGAGCGGCGAGGACCGTCCGGACCCAGAGCGAGGGGCTCGCTGGTGGGCTGGTTGCTCGAACAGGATCTGCTCCGAGGCCCGTTCGTATTCACGGACTACTGGGCCAGTGTGCTTCAGTTCTCCCAGTGCCGTGCGGAGACAATGGAGGAGGCGGGGCTGATCGACCGCGTCCTGTTTCGCCTCGGCCTGGATCGCCCCGATCTCGAGCTGCCGAGAATCCGCTACTACATCCTGCTGTTCCTCATCGGCCCGTTCGTGTTTCCTCTCCACGCCTTTCGCCGCATGGGGAAGTATCGAATCCGCTTCCGCAGCGAAGTGGGTGACGACGTCTGGGAAGCGCTCAAGGCGTACAGGCTTACGCTGGCTCCCGCGGGCGGTGCGCCAGGCGACACGACGGCTGACCGCGCGGATACCGGCCGCGTCGATGTATCGTCCGGGGACGAGAAGTTGGCCACCGATGTCATCGACCCGTACCTGATTTCCGGCTTCTCCAGCTTGTTCTACGCCGCTTACAAGCTGCCATTCGCTGCCCTTATCGCCGCTCTCGTTACGATTCTGCTGGTGGTCGCCTTCAATGTCGTAACGGCTCTGGAGCCGCTGGCGGACGAACTCCTGGTAGCCGCGCCGATTCTGGTCCTGGTTCTATATCTGATATTCCGCGACTGGAGCACCAGCATCCTCGGCTCACTTCCGGCCCTGCTGGTGGTATACCTGGTGGGCATCGTGCGCATGGATCCAGTGCACGACTGGATGCAGATTCTGCTCGCTCTGGCCGGTCTGCTGGCCGTGTTTCTTATCATCGACTGGTTCTTTCTGCCGCGTCCGGTTCCGCCCGTGTTGATGCTGTACACGAAGAGCGGGCCCGGGCAGGCATACGAAAGAGAGGGCAACGCACCGCACTGGCTGGATGGCGATATCTACTGGGTGTGGCGCTATCTGATGCTCACGCCGGCGGAGCTGAACAAGTTCTGGGAGCGGGACTGGGAGCGCGTCGAGCTGTGGATTCGGGCCGATGGCGAGGAGGCCGGGATGCTGGAGTGGGTCGTGGCGGACGGCCATTACAGGGAGCTGTGGTATCCTACCGGAGAGCTGGGAAGCCCCGCGTCTGTGGTCCGGCTGCGCCAGGAGGCCCGGAAGTGCCGGGATGAGCGGGAGCCCGGGTTCTGGCTGCTCGAGGTGGATGCGGACCCTGTAGTGCACACGCCTTTCTTCAGAGTGGTTTCGTTTCTGCCGGAAGGGGAGGGGATTCCGGTGCACGGGGTCGGTCACCTGGCGCGCAGTCTGTTCTCGCACGTTCGGCGACACGACCCGGAGCCCTACCGGAAACGGCTCGACCGGCTGCGGCTGACTCACGGCGTAGACGTTCTGGAGGACGTACCTGAACTTGTGGCGCACCTGACCGCCCGGTACCTACTCTCCCAGCCGTGGCGCTATTGGCGCTATCCGCTCGGGGCGAATCGGAGGCGCGAGGCGCGGCTGTACGACGCGGTGTCGTCAGCCGGCTCTCAGCTGGCGGCGGATCCGGAGCTACAGATCAAGCAGGAGGAGCATTGACTTACCAGGATCTCGATGCACGCTTGATACGCGCACTTCAGGCCGACGCGCGGCGCTCAAACCGCGCTCTGGCTGCTGACCTGGGTGTGTCGGCGAGCACGATCGGCAGCCGGCTGCGCGATCTGGAGGAGCGTGGGGTTATTCGGGGCTACCGCCCGGACGTGGACTACGGGCAGCTCGGTCTGGGCCTGATCGCCATCACGCGGATTCGTGCACGCGGCGACGCACTTCCGCGAATCGTCGAGGCTCTAATCGCGCACCCTCACCTGACACATGTCTATGAGATCACCGGCGAGTTCGACGTCTTGGTCATCGGTCGCTTTGAGGATGAGATGCAGATGAACCAGGAGATCAAGAGCATGCTCAGCCTAGAGGGCATCGAGGGTACCAACACGTCCGTCGTTCTGGCCGCCCCGAAGGAGCAGCTTGACGTCGAAATCTAGGGCGCGGCAGCAACCTTCGGCCGCGAGCCAGACCGTCGCGCACTCGGCTGCAGGAGCCCTGGCCGGGCTGAGCGCCGACGTAACTGTCTGCCGCCGCTGCCCACGTCTAGTCGCCTGGCGCGAAGAAGTCGCTGCCGTCAAACGCGCCGCTTTCCGAAATGAGACCTACTGGGGGCGGCCCGTGCCCGGCTTCGGCGATCCGGACGCGTGGCTCCTAATCGTGGGACTGGCTCCCGCCGCCCACGGCGCTAACCGCACCGGGCGCATGTTCACCGGAGACCGGTCGGGTGACTGGCTGTATCGGGCCCTGCACCGGGCGGGCCTGGCGAGTCAGGCGGAGTCAATCTCGGGCGATGACGGCCTTGAGCTGAACGGCGCCTTTGTCACCGCCTCCGTGCGCTGTGCACCTCCCGCCAACAAGCCGAACTCCGCCGAGCGCGCCAGTTGCCGCCCATGGCTGGAGCGTGAGCTGGATCTGCTATCGAACCTGAGCGTGATCGTCGCGCTGGGCGGATTCGCCTGGAATAACGTGTGGGCGTTACTGAAGGACCGGGGTCACGCCGTGCCGACACCCAGGCCGCGGTTCGGCCACGGCGCGGAGGTGACCCTGGTGGGTGGTCCGGGCGCGCGGCCTCCCAAGGGCGACCTGACGGTGATCGGCTCCTACCATCCCAGTCAGCAGAACACCTTCACCGGGAAGCTGACGGAGCCGATGTTCGACGAGGTGTGGGAAAGGGCGGTGGGCTAGCGCTCGTAGACGACAGCCGCAGACGAGCTTCTAAAACGTGCTTCAGTCGAGCGACGAGTCCGCTGGCGACACGGAGGCCGCCGGCAGATCGCGTATCGGCCGCCGGCCCGGCATGCCACGTCGCTCGAGGACGGACTCGAAGCGGGGGTCATCGCGCAGCGGGTCGAACGCCGGAGCCCAGAGAACACTGGTCATTCCAAACGGAGGTCGCTCACGCGCAACACGCTCCAGAACGAGCAAGGCCTTTTCGTGTTCACCGAGTAACATCCAGAGGAGCGCAGACGTGCCGGGGCCACCCGGAAGCGGGTATAGAAGGTCCGGATTCATTTCGGAGGGCAGCGCTGAGGGAAGAGCCTGTCTGACTGACTCCAGATGTTCAGGAGCGAATATCTCCGCTGTCTCTAGTAAGGTCTGCCTACCCTCTTCCCAGCGGCCGCCGGCAAAATAAGCGTCTGCCAGATCGGTCCGGATCCAATTCAACCGGTTCTCCGAATCCAGCTCGATAGCTTCCAACCCCAGCGCGATCGCCTCGTCGTACCTGGCGTTGTAGGCTGAGATCCAACTGGCCACGTCTAGCCGGATCGGCGATCGATCCAGCGAGAGAGCCCGCAGCGCCGCACGCAGGGCTTCGTCTTCTCGGCCCAGATTATCGAGGAGTTCAGCATATTGCTGGTGAGCCTCCACGTTGTCAGGATCCAGTGCCAGCGCGCGCTCGTACGCCGCTTCTGCAGCTTCCCAGTCCCAGCGATCTCGAAGGACGTTAGCGAGCGCCACGGTGGCCGATGAGTTGTCCCGATCCAACTCCAGGGCCCTGTTAGCCGCGAATTCCGCGGCGTCCAGGTTGCGCGCCCAGTAGGCGGAATCCGGGGAAAGCGGAGGCTCGGCATAGTCTGCGTACCACGGAAGTAGGGCCGTGCTCTCTGCTAGACCCGCCCAGGCGGGGACCCAATTCGAGTCCCGTGCAACAGCCGCGTCGAACAGTTCCACCGCATCGTGCACGCCCTCTCCCCGCTCCCGCATCCTGGCACGGCCGGCCAGATAGATGTCGTATGCTTCCAGATCGGCGGTTGGAGTCACGAGCGCTTCGGGATCTTGCAGGCCCAATGGCACTCTGAGCGCTTTGGCGATCGCGGTGGCGATTTCCGTCTGGATGGCGAACACGTTGTCCAGAGTGCGGTCGTACTGATCCGTCCACAGGTGCGCGTCGGACGCCACGTCGATGAGCTGAGCGGTAATCCGGAGCTGATCGCCGTCCTTTCGCACGCTGCCCTCCAGCAGGTAGGCGACGGAGAGTTCACGGCCTACCTCCCGCAGGTCTCTTTGCACTCCCTTGTAGGCGAAGGCGGATGTCCTCGCCGACACCCGTAGGTCTCGAATTTTGGCCAGCGTATTGAGGATTTCTTCTGTGATTCCGTCGCTGAAGTACTCCTGGTCGCCCTCACGGCTCATGTCCGCGAAGGGAAGCACCGCGATCGAGGGCCGCGGGTCATTAGCAAGATCGACATACGCGAACCGCAGGCCCGTCTCGGGATCGGTGGCCGCAGTCTCGTCCGACGCCGCGGCCGGATCGGTGGCCAGACCGCCCGCGTCGGGCGCCGTCTGACGACCCACCCACCATGCCCCGGCGATGAGGAAGGCCACCCCGACCAGTGCCATCAGCCCGGCGGGCCAGCGCTGCGATGCGGGTGCCGCAACTATGCTCTCCAGCTCTCCCGGTGACGCCACCTCCGTGGCCCTCACTCCGTCCGGCGTGACCTCGAACGCCCAGGCGAGGACGAGTGCCAGAGGGAAGCCCAGTAGCAGGATAGCAACCACGTAGGTCAGGAACGTGTCCGGCAAATTCAGCGCACCGGCGAGCGGGTCGGCCACCTGAATCAGGCCGAAGGCCACGACGCCATAAACAGCAGCCACCTTGAACACATGGCGCCGTTTCAGCTCAGCGAAGAACTGCTGGTAGGACTTCATTCGCTGGACTCCCGAGCGACTCTGGTCGGGCGCACGCCGGCCAGGTTCCGCGCGGCCAGAAAAGCCTCGAACCGAGGATCGTCACGAAGGGAGTCGAAGGATTTAGTCCACATTACCGATGTTTTCCCAAACGGCTGCCAGCCATGGTGGCTCTCGAGATCCGCGAACACCTTGTCGGTGTTGCCCAGCAGTTGCCACAACAGCGTCTTGTACCTTTCCCGTCCGGGGAAAGCGTCCACGTCCATACCGGCGGGGGGCGAACCCGCTGCTGGCCACAGAGCCCGTATCTCTTCCGCCTGATCCGGCCAGGCCAACTGCAGCGCGGTCTCCCGGGCCATGTCCCATTGTCCGGCAGCGGCATAGGTATAGAACAGG
>JBDLJJ010000122.1:0-7769 GCA_039714435.1 Gemmatimonadota bacterium
ACACAAAGACGCGACGCCCCACGGTGCGGGATCGCGTCCTCAGCTGCGACCCGTCGCTGACGGATCGGCCTGACTGAACTCAGCCCTATATTATAGCAATGGATGCTTCTGCGGGCAAACGACCTAGACGGGTGAAGCCAGGGATATGATCTCGGCCCGAGCAGCCCCTACCGAGACGTAGCGAATGGGTACGCCGGCGATCTCCTGAATGCGCCGCAGATACTGTTTGGCCGCGTCCGGCAGGCATTCCCAATCGCGGCAGTCCGAGGTACCAGATTCCCAGCCGGGGAGCGTCTCATAGACGGGGCGAACCGAGGCCAGGGCGGCCGAATCGTCGGGAAACCCGTGGCTCGAACCGTCCAGGTCGTAGCTCGTACCCAGTTTGAGCTCCGAGAAATGGTCCAGCACATCGAGCTTGGTGACGGCCAGGGCCGTAAGCCCGTTGACGCCTGCGGCGTAGCGCACGACGGCGCCGTCGAACCAGCCCGGACGCCGCGGCCGGCCGGTAGTGGCGCCGAACTCTCCCCCCAGAGTACGCAGACGCTCGGCCTCGGCGCCCTCCAGCTCCGTGGGCAGTGGTCCGTTGCCGACCCGGGTCGTGTACGCCTTGACCACGCCGATCACCTCGTCGATCAGCGTGGGCCCGATGCCCACCCCCGAGGCGGCCCCACCAGCCGTGGTGGAAGAGGAGGTGACGTACGGATAGGTGCCGTGGTCGATATCCAGTAGAGCGCCCTGCGCCCCCTCCAGCAGAACCCGGCCGCCGGCCGCTAACCCGGAGCGTATCTCAGCTCCGGTATCCGTGCATAGAGCCAGCAGGCGCTCCCGGACCGATTCCAGTTCTGCCAGGACTTTCTCGGGATCAGACCTCTCGTCCGAGTTCAGCCGCTCGAATACACCGTTTGCAGACTCGGCGCCACGCTCCACAACCTCTCGACATCGCTCCATGTCACGCAGATCGCCGACCCGCAGTCCCAGCCTCGCCGCCTTGTCACGGTAGGCCGGCCCAATTCCGCGGCCTGTGGTGCCGATCTTCCCGCTCCCACGACTCGCTTCGCGGGCCCCGTCCAGCTGGCGATGATACGGAAGTACAAGGTGTGCCCGGGCGCTGACTCCCAGGCGCTGTGCGACATCGATCCCCCGGTTCTGCAGCCCGTCCATCTCCTCCATGAGCTTCCAGGGATCCAGCACGACGCCGTTGCCCAGCAGGCAGCGCGCCGTGGGATACAGCACGCCAGAGGGTATGAGGTGGAGGATGAACTCTTCACCGTCCACCTGGACCGTATGACCGGCGTTGGCACCGCCCTGGTAGCGTGCCACAATGGTGGCCTGGGCGGCCAGCACGTCCGTGATCTTCCCCTTCCCCTCGTCCCCCCACTGCGCACCCACCACGACTATACAGCGCGCCTCGTCGCTGAACATTCGAGCTCCGTAGTCCGTCCGTTATGGTGTGAGTCCGGCGCGCTCCAATGCGCGGAGCACAGCGGCCTGATCCCGACTGCCAAGTGGCTGAAGCGGCATGCGCGGATCGCCACCTCTCCAGCCCAGTACGTCTAGCGCGTATTTGATGCCCGGAACGCCGAACCTGCCCACAACGTCCTTGTTGAGCCGCCCGATCCGTTCCTGAATTCGGCCCGCTTCCAACCCCCGGTCAGCACGCCAGGCCGACTCAAGATCGCAGCATGCGGCGGCCGCGAGTAGTCCTACAGCCACGATGCCGCCAGCCGCCCCGGTCTCCAGGCCCGAGTACAACTGAGATCCCGAACCGACCAGCACGTGAGCGCGGGCGGAACAGGCCTGGACGAGTTCCGCCAGGTTCTTCAGATCTCCGGACGAATCCTTGATTCCGATGATGTTGTCGTGCTGAGCCAGCTCTTCGACCAGACCGGAGCCGAGAGCGACAGGAACATACTTCGGAACGTGGTACAGGAGAACAGGCAGCTCTGACGTATCGGCCACCCGCACAAAATGCTCTCGCAGGGCCAGGTCGGACATGGCGGAGGCGAAATAGGAAGGAGGCCGGACGAGCACGGCATCGGCGCCCTCGGCAGCCGCCAGAGCGCAGAGTGAGAGGGTCCGGGCGGTGGACTCGGCCCCCGTCCCCGCGATGAGTGTCAGTCCGGGTGCGCAGTCGAGGCGGGCCCTGCGGATCAGGCCGGCCAGTTCCTCGTCCTCGAGAAGCACGGCCTCGCCCGTGGAGCCTCCGACCAGGAACCCGGCGATCGGGGCCTGGGCCCAGCGAGCCAGGTTGGAGGCGAACCCGTCCAGGTCCAGGGTGCCATCCGCCGCGAACGGCGTGGTAACGGGAAGGTATATCCCCGCCAGGTTCACCCGTGGCTCAGAAGCGCGAGCCGACGGCCGGGCCGAACGGGTCCGCCTGTCCGTCTCCCGCCAGAGTCTGCATGTACAGCTCAAAGTCACCCGGGTTCTCGGAGGCGGACTTGGCTGCCTCGTAGCTCACCTGGCCGGACTGAACCAGGTCCTGCAAGCACTGCTGAAAGGACTGCATGCCATATGTCTCCCGCCCGGCCTCGATAAGATCCTGGATCGTCTCGGCCGGTTTGTTGGACAATATGCAGTCCTGAATGGCCGCGGTTACCTGCATGATCTCGAGGGCCGGAATTCGCGTCTCGCCGTCGGCTCGCATGAGGAGTCTCTGTGAGACTACCGCCCTCAACGTATCGGCCACACGAATCCGCGCCAGTTCCTTCTCATCGTCGGGGAAAACCGCCAGCAGCTGGCTTATGGTGGATGTGGCGGTCGGCGTGTGCATGGTGGAAAGCACGAGCTGACCGAGCTCCGAGGCCCTGATCGCCGTCTCCATCGTTTCTTTGTCCCGCATCTCACCGATCAGAATAATGTCCGGATCCTGGCGCAGCGCCGCGCGCAGGCCGGTCCGGAAGGAGTCCGTATCCACTCCGATCTCGCGCTGGGTGATCGTGCTGGCGTCATCGGTGTGCAGGAACTCGATCGGGTCTTCCAGGGTGATGATGTGTTTTTGCCGGTTTTTGTTGACCCAGTCGATCATGGAGGCCTGGGTAGTGGTCTTCCCGGTTCCGACCCCTCCCGTGACCAGCACCAGCCCGTGGCTCTGATCGGCGATTTGTGTTAGCACGGAGGGCAGATTCAACTCTTCCAGGGTCGGAATGCTCCACGGGATGGCCCGCATGATGATCATGAACGAGCCGCGCTGCTGCAGGATGTTCACGCGGAAGCGGCCCACGTCGTCCAGACCCCAGGAGCAGTCGTAGTCCTTGATCTCGTTGATGCGGGCTCGATCCTGGTCGTTCGGGATCAGCTGCAGGGCGATACGGCGCGTGTCTTCCGCCGTAAATCTGGTCGATGAGAGCTTGTACACCTTGCCCTCCACCCGGCAGCGGAAGACGTCCCCGGCCTTGATGTGGATAACGCTGGCGCCCTTCTGGACGGCGGCCTTGACCAACTGTTCCATGCGTTCTTGCCCGCTGCGAGTAGCTTTGGACCGGAGTTTTGCGTCTCCGAGGCAGCCGGTGCTGCCGGCCGCCACCGGCGCCGAGGTGCATGATCGGTGCCGAAAAGCCGTTATTGGGCGGGCGGGGCCTTAGCAGGCGGACTGAGTCGCGGCTGGCGGGCTTTGACTCAGCTGGCGGGCTTTGGCTCAGTTGGCGGGCTTGGTAGCCGCTGACTGGCGACCGAGGCCCATGCGCTCGTAGGCGCCGGCCAGAGTGTCGGCGGCGATAGAGCGGGCGCGGCTCGCGCCGGCGGCCAGAATCTCGTACACCCGGGCCGGATTGGCGCGGAGTTCGGCGGCACGTTCCCGGATGGGCCGTAGGCTCTCGGCCAGGTTGTCGGCCAGGATCTTCTTGCAGTCCACGCAGCCGATCTCAGCCGTCCGGCAGCGAGCGTCGATGTCGGCGGTCTGATCGGGAGGCGAGAAGTAGCCGTGCAGCTTGAAAACGTTGCAAACGTCCGGATTTCCGGGGTCTTCCCGGCGAATCCGGGCCGGATCGGTGACGGCCGTGCGGACCAGATTCCACAGTTCGTCGGGCTCCGCGAGCAGAGGGATGACGTTGTTCTGCGATTTGGACATCTTCGACGCACCGTCCAGGCCCAGAATCCGCCTGCCAGGGCCTATGAGAGCCTCGGGTTCAGGAAAATAGTCGCCGTAGCGGGTATTCCAGCGCCGGGCGATCTCGCGCGTAAACTCGAGGTGCTGCCGCTGATCCTCACCTACCGGGACCGCCGCCGCATGGTAAAGAAGGATGTCCGCGGTCTGCAGTACCGGATAGTTCAGCAGACCGGCATTAATCGTGTCGGTGCGGCTTGCCTTGTCCTTGAACTGAGTCATGCGCTGTAGCTCGCCCAAGGGCGCTACCGTGTTGAAAAGCCACGCCAACTCTGCATGCTGCGGCACTGCCGACTGGACGAACAACGTGCAGCGCTCCGGGTCCAGGCCGCTTGCCAACAGGCCCACGGCCATGTCGAACACCCTGGGGGCGAGATCCTCGACGGCGTACGGGATGGTTATGGCGTGCAGGTCTACAATCGCGTAGATGCAGTCATAGTCGTCCTGTAGCGACACCCAGTTCTGAACGGCGCCCAGATAGTTGCCCAGGTGAAGTTCGCCTGACGGCTGAATGCCGCTGAAAATTCTTCTCTTTTCCGCCATAGGTTCTGATGTCAGAGTGTAAGAAAAGCCCTAGAAATCAATCAGTTGCGGGATTTATGTCCGTGAGCGGCAAGGTACCGGCCGCCCCCGAAGCGAGCAACCGAGGAACCCTGTGAGCGCCGCCAGGGCCGGGTTTCCGGACTTGGATGCGATGGATGCGGCACTCCTGGACGCCGCGCGCACGGCTGCGGATGCCGCCGCTCAGGCACACCGGGAGGGGAGCGCGAACAAGGACAATCTGGACTGGAGCATCAAGGGACGCTCCGACTTCGTCACCGAGGTCGACATGGAGGCCGAATCCCGAATCGTGGACATCATAACCAGCCAATTCCCGGGTCATTCCATTCTGGCGGAGGAAGGAACGGGTTCGTCCGCAGGGCCAGCCGGCGGCGAGGACTCGGTTACCTGGATCATAGACCCTCTGGACGGGACGACGAACTGGCTGCATGGCTATCCGGAATACGCGGTGTCCATAGCCGCGGCGGACTCCGATGGACTCCGGGTGGGTGTCGTTTTGAATTCAGCCACGGGCGAGTGCTTCGACGCGGTTCGGGGACGGGGCAGCCGCCTGGACGGAGTTCCGATCACAGTATCGGGAACCTCTGAACTGGATCTCGCACTCATAGGTACGGGCTTCCCGTTCAAGAAGCTGGAGGTGATCGCCGCGTATGTGGCTACGTTCGAGCGCGTGCTGGTGGGTACGAGCGGCGTTCGGCGGGCCGGAGCCGCAGCACTGGACCTGTGCGCGGTCGCCGCGGGGCGGCTGGACGGGTTCTTCGAGTATCACCTGATGCCGTGGGACGTAGCGGCGGGCGCGTTGATCGTGCGCGAGGCGGGCGGCCACTTCGAGACACTGGACGTACCGGGGCTGATGGCGGACGGCGAGCCGTCGGCGAGCGGCCTGCCGGCGGGCGGTTTCGTGGCCTCGAACAGGTTACTTTGGCAGGACTTCCTGGAACTGATCGGCTAGCGATCGGCGCCGGCCGGACCAGGCTTCGAGAGGACGATTTAGCATGAGCGACACCACCCATGCGAGTGGGTTCGAAGTCCTGCACGACCCGGCCCTCAATCGGGGCACCGGCTTCACGAACGAGGAGCGCGAGCGCCTCGATCTGCGGGGCCTTCTGCCGCACAAGGTGTGTTCGCAGGACGTTCAGATGGAACGGATCCTGGAGAACCTGCGCCGTAAGACCTCCGACATCGAGCGCTACATTTTCCTGCTCGCCTTGCACGGCCGGAACGAGAACCTGTTCTACCGGGCCGCCGTTGAGCACATCGAAGAGATCATGCCCCTCATTTATACCCCTACGGTGGGACAGGCGTGTAAGGAATACGCGCATATCTTTCGGCAGCCCAAGGGCTTCTATATCACACCCGAGGACCGTGGCAGCATTCGGCGGCTGCTTGACAACTGGCCAGGACGTGACGTCCGGGTCATCGTCGTGACCGATGGCGAGCGGATCCTGGGACTGGGCGATCTGGGCTCGAACGGAATGGGTATTCCGGTGGGCAAGCTGTCGCTCTACTCGGCCCTGGCCGGCATCCACCCGGAGCAGTGCATGCCGGTGATGATGGATGTGGGGACCAACAACCAGGAGTTGCTCGACGACCCGCTGTACCTGGGATTTCCGAGCAGGCGAATCTCGGGCGACGAGTATCTGGGGCTGATAGACGAGTTCGTCGAGGCAGTGAAAGACGCGTTTCCAGACGCGCTGATTCAGTTCGAGGACTTCCTGACGCCCAACGCCTATCGCCTGCTCAACCGCTACCGGGACGATACGCTGTGCTTCAACGACGATATCCAGGGCACGGCCGCCGTAGTGCTGGCCGGGGTGATGGCTTCCCTGCGCATATCCCAGCTAGCGTTTGAAGACCTGCGGGTGCTGTTCGTCGGCGCCGGGTCGGCCGCCACCGGCATCGCAGGCTTGATCGTGTCCGCGCTTGTGGAGGCGGGGCTCCCTGAGGCTGAGGCCTACGGGCGCCTGTGGCTGATCGACTCCGGAGGGCTGGTGACCAGTGAGCGGGCCGGCCTGGCCGAGCACAAGCTCCCCTACGCACACGACCACCCGGCTGCTGATCTGATGGGCGCGATCGAAGCCATCCGGCCGCACATGCTGATCGGCGCTACCGGCCGCGCGGATACTTTCCCCCATGAGGCAGTCTCGCGCATGGCCGAAATCAACGATCGGCCCGCCATCTTCGCCCTCTCGAATCCCACCTCGTTGGCCGAATGCACGGCCGAACAGGCGTACGAGTGGTCCGCCGGGCGCGCGATATTCGCCAGCGGCAGTCCTTTCCCGGCCGTCCGCATGGACGGTCAGGAGTTCAGGCCAGGCCAGGGCAACAACGCGTACATCTTCCCGGGAGTCGGCCTCGGCGTGGTTTCTGTCCGCGCCACCCGGGTCACGGATGAGATGTTTCTCTCCGCTGCAGAGGCATTGGCAGAGTTGGTCAGCGAAGACGATCTGGCAGCCGGGGCTGTATATCCGCCCCTCTCACAGATCCGCAGCGTGTCTCTCCATATAGCGGTAGCTGTCGCCGAGACGGCCTACGAACAGGATCTGGCCAGGGAACCCAAGCCCGACGATCTCGAGAGCTTTATCGAAGCCCAGATGTACGACCCGCGCTATTAGCCGAGCGGTCGGATGCCGGTTGGCTACCGAGAGGTTCGCAGGGCCATTGATGTACTTGCCGGCGAGGGCCTTTGAGTGCGTTGCCGGCTCGCTGGCCGGCGACGTCGGGTGGGCCGGCAGCCTTTGAGTGCACCCGCCAGCCGACAAGGGTTTTCAAGTCCTTTGATTTCGTTGGCCGGTCGCACCCTTCGCTGGCTCGTCGAGGCGTCGCTGGCCGGCCGACCACGCTCTCGAGCGCCAGAAATATCACAAGGCCCTTGATCTCGCTGCCGGCGGGGAACCTGGCCGCCGACTTCTCCAGCCGCTGACCCCTTGACAGATTTTTTGACGGACCATGTGCCAGGGTCCGAAACGGGGCCTGGGCGTGGCCTCTAAACTGCCCTGCTTCCCGCCTGCCTGCTCTTATCTCACTCCCGTGCCGCGCTTGGCCTCTGAGGCCCCGTACGCAAGGCTGTGAGCCGCTCCGGAGGCCCGAAAACTCAGTGTTA
>JBDLJJ010000123.1:0-7437 GCA_039714435.1 Gemmatimonadota bacterium
TGTGCGCAAGGCGTTCTCGGTGCTGCGCCCCGGCGGCACCGTGGTCGGAATCGCCGGTCCCCCTGACGCCGAGTTCGCTCGTGAGTGGAATCTCGGCCCTCTGGTCCGGACGGCTGTGTATTTCATGAGCTGGCCCGTCCAGCGCAGGGCCAGGAGCGCGGGTTGCCACTACAGGTTTCTCCTCATGCGTTCGAGCGGGACTCAGCTGGAGGAACTCTGCCGGCTCGTCGACGACGGTGTCATCAAGCCCGTTCTGGACCGCGTGTTCCCGTTCCGCGAGACGGATGCCGCGATCGCGTATGCTGAAACGGGCCGAGCCACGGGCAAGGTCGTGATCGAGCATCCGGTCGAGCACCCATGAGCAGGGATCCTTTCATGCAGGCGGCGATCGACGAAGCCCGGATAGGCCTCGGGGAGGGCGGAATCCCGATCGGCTCGGTTCTGGTGCATGGTGGCCTGATTCTCGGCCGCGGCCACAACCGGCGCGTCCAGTCAGGAAGTCCTGTTCTGCACGGCGAGATGGATGCCCTGGAGAACGCGGGCCGATTGCCCGCTGCGACCTACCGCGAATGCACGCTGTACACGACGCTGTCGCCGTGTCCCATGTGCTCGGGAGCCATTCTGCTGTACGAGATTCCGGCCGTCATCATCGGAGAGAATCACACGTTTCGGGGAGATGAGGCGCTTCTCGAGTCCCGCGGCGTCGAGGTCACCGTGCTGCAGGATCCGGAATGCGTTCGCCTCATGTCGGACTTCATCAGTGCCAAGCCCGCACTGTGGAACGAGGACATCGGTGTCTAGCCCGGCCCCTCCGCTGCCGGCCCAACAAGCGCCGGCAACCCCGTGTTTCTAGGTTGGGAGTCGTACGGGGGCACTTTTTGCCTCGTATCCCGTACTATGGCGCGGGCTCACTCTTCTGGAGATCTGCATGCAGGGAAAGCGATCGGCAAAGCCGGCAAGGCTGGGGACACTGCTCTGTCTATTTGGAGCCGTTTCCACAACTAGCGCCTCCCAGATATCGGCGCAGCAGGACAGGGAGGCGAAATCGAGTGACGCTGCCTTCCGTGTCCTCGACGAGGCCGGGGGGCTCAAGGCCAGCGGAGCGTTTCCCTTCGACTATCAGCACCTCGCGTTCCAGAGCCCCGGATCCGATTCCATTCAGGTGTGGGCCGCCGCCAGCGTACACGCCGGCCGCGTGCGGGGAGTTTTCGACGGGGGGTGGAGGTATTCACTCGGTCTCCGTTTTGATGTGTTCCAGAGCGACTCTCTCATCGCATCCGAACAGCGCCGCTTCGAGCACGTATTGAACCGGGAGGTACCACACGAGACGGCTGACGGGTTTCCGCTCCAGGTCGCCGTCAGGGTTCCGCCTGGCGACTACACGTACCGGATCGAAGTCGTGGATTACAACTGGAGCGAAGGCCGGTCCACGAACAGGAAGACGGGTGACCTTACAGTGCCCGAATTCGACGACACGCGCCCTCTGGTCAGTTCGATTGCCATCGCGGCGGATTCTGGTGGGGCCTGGAATCCAGCCCCCGGAGTGGCGCTGAAGCTCAACGCGGCTCGGATAGTCCGGAAGCGATCGCGGCCCTACGTCTACTTCGAGGTGTACGGACTCACGCCGGGCGGCGAATACAGAGGCGAGGTCAAGCTCCGCTCGACTTGGGTATCGCGCGGAAAGGGAGAGAGATTCGCTGGCGCCTACCAGCCGTTTCAGATGCAGTACAGGGGCACCGCCCCAGCCGATCCTGACACGCCGGTGCGTACGACGCTTCGCCTGGATATGGACCGAACGGAACCAGGCCCGTTCGAAATAACAGTTCGAATTGTCGATCTGAGCACAGGGCTTGCCAGTTCCGTGCGGCACGCCAGGCTGCGAGTTCAGGAGATTGACCGGAGCCGGCCCGTAACGACTATTACCGAGGTGGCCGTGCCCGCCCGCCCCGAAAATGCGGCCAACGCGGAAGAGACGCCATGAGCGGAGTGCGACTGTGCATCGGCCTTTTCCTCGGCGGGCTCTTCATGCTGCCGCCGGCTGCGGCTGCGGCTCAGACCATGCCGGGCCGGGTCTATACCTCGCTCGAGCAGAGGGGCTTCCAGGACCTGGCGAAGCGTATCTCCAAGAAGCTGGACCACCGCTCCAATCCAGACGAAAACGAGGTCCAGGATCTTCTTCGGCGCTGGGATACGGAAGCGGGCGGTCCGCAGACGGCCTATGACTGGCTGGCCGTAACCCGGCTGTGGATACGTGCCGGCAGAGCTGCGGAAGCTGAGATGGCGCTCCATGAGGCCGATAAGGCTGAGGAGAGGGCCGTCTCGGGAGCCATCCTGTTGGACCAGGCCAGGGTGGGATTTCTGGCGGGGCAGCGTGGCACGGCGATCGAAGCGTACTGGGAGGGCTGTGAAGAGGTGGACGACGCCACATCGCTGGAGTATTGGCTCGACGTGGAGGTCCTCGCTACTCCCGGGGAAATCGAGCGCTGGGAGGCGTTTCGAACCCTGCCCGTAGGTCAGCGGAAGCTCTGTCCTCTCCTGCGGCGGTTCTGGAACGAGCGGGCGCTGGCGTCGGCCCAAACAGTCCCGGCGCGTATGGCGGAGCATTATCGACGAGTTCAGTACGCGCTGGACAATCATAGGCGCCGAGGTAACAAGAAGGGGACCACGTTTTCCAACCAGATGGGCCGGCCCACGAAGTCTGTTTATGACGACAGAGGTCTCGTCTACCTGCGCATGGGCCCTCCCGACCGTACCACCACTTTTGCCGGAAACACCGAGATCGGACAGCACATCGTCAGCGCCGAGTGCTTTCAGCCCAACGAAAGCTGGGCATACGATTATCCGAGCGGTACGCGGGTGTACCATTTCAGTACGCTTGGCGGGACCGACGATTGGTGGCTGGTCGAGAACCTTAGCGACGTTTACCGTTGCGGAAGTCCGGACGCGAGCGCATCTGGACAGGGCCTTGGCCAGCTTTCGCCGGTCAACGAGCACCGGGGAACCATCATCAGCCAGGCCGCGAATCTTGTCCTTCAGGATCTCTACAGGTCTCGGCAGGGCCTTGACCCCAAATACGCCAGGCGGGCCCAGATGATGCGCTACGAAAAGCCCACCGGAACGCTGTTGGGGACGGGGGGCAGCGCCGCTCTCGAGGCACAGCGGCAGCTGCAGGTTGAAAGCGCGGAGACGCGCGCCGACGTCGGGTACCTGGTGAACGAAGTTCCTGAACGTCCCCGTGTAGACGCTGAGTCGCGCATGCTCGTCGAGACGCTTCAGTTCGGCGGGAGACAGGCGGGCTCGACCCGGGTATGGCTGAATTCACTCGTGGAAGGAGACCGCCTGACTCCAGAGACACTGTCCGGGGGAAGGTTCCGCTACAAAGTGGAGGCCTACTGGGCGCTCCTGGGTCCTGACGGAGAATTCCAGCGTCTGCAATCAGAGGTAGTCACGACCACGCGAAGGCGCCTGGGACAGGACCAGAGCGTGCCTGTACGCATGGTCGTGGACCTTCCCCCGGGTGACTATCGCTACACGCTTCTCCTCAGGGACGTGCACGCCAGGAATGGCGGCGCCGCGCCGGCGGGCAATTTCCATTCTGCGCGCCTGCGAGTCACCGAATTCGACTTGACCACTCCTCAGATATCATCCGTGGCCGTGGCGGCCGACTCGGGCGGTGCATGGTCGCCGGGGCCCGGGATCGCTCTTCGGCCGTCTCCGGCCCATTTCACCGGTCCGGATGGCGTAGCCTTTATTTACTTCGAGGCGTACAACCTCACTCCGGGCGGCCGCTTCGTTACACATGTGGTGCTGGAGCCCAAGGAAGATGACGCAGAGCCGTTCGAAGTGCGTTTCGCGGCCGACGCCCTGCCGGATGGTCATACTCTCGTGCGCCGATTACTGAGGCTGGACCTTAACGAGACCAAACCCGATGACTACAACATGTCCGTCCTGGTCGAAGACCTGGATTCCGGGCAGTCCACGTTGCCCTACCGGACTGAAGTCCGGGTCGAGCGGCGCCCCGGCTCATAAGCTTCTGACGGCCGCCGGTCGGTTCGCCGCTTCGGCGCCAGTCTTTTTGGCCGCTGCGTTACTGGCCAGCCTGCCAACCCCGGCCGCAGCTCAGTCCCTTCCCGGGCCTGCATACCACGATCTGTCCAGCAACGGGTACGAAAAGTTGGCCAGCCGCTTGTCGAAGCGGCTCGAACTTCGCTCCAATCCCGATTCGTCCGACGTGGCGAACCTGTTGGACCAGTGGTCAAGAGAGACCGGCGGCCCCGAGACGGGGTATGACTGGCTCGCCGTAACCAGGCTATGGCTGCGGGCCGAGCAGGCCACCCCGGCGGGAGAGGCCCTGGCCCGGGCCGAGGGTTCGATTCCAAAGTCTCAGTATCTTCTGGACCGTGCGCGCATCGCCTTCCTGGCCGGAGCCGCGTCCGAGGGAGACGAACACTACTGGCGCGGGTGCTCGGCGGCCGAAGACGACGCGTCCATCGAGTATTGGCTGGACGTCCAGTCTCTAGCCACGCCGGACGAGTTTGCCGCCTGGGAAGCGTTTCTCACCCTGCCTCCCAATCAGAGAGATTTGTGCAGGCTCCTGAGCCGCATGTGGAACAGGCGGGCCGCCGCGGCCGGCCTGTCGGTGGAAGATCGCATTGCCCTGCATTACCAGCGTCTGCGCTTTGCCCAGAACCACTATCTGCGGCGCGGAAAGAAGGAGCCCACCTTTACGACCCGTCTGGGCCGGCCTCGAAACGCCGTCTTCGATGATCGGGGCCTCGTTTTCCTTCGCATGGGAGATCCGGACGATACGTCGATGTTTCTTGGAGACGAGTGCTTCGAACCGAACATCACATGGTCGTACGAATATCCGGGCGGAAACCGTCTGTATCATTTCTCTCCGGGAGGCGGGACGGATGACTGGTGGCTGATCCCCAATCTCGGGCTCGTGTTTCGCTGCGGTGCGGGCGGCAGAAACCCGTTCAGCACGGCGCCCACCGCGCTCGGCCTGATACCGGCTGGCCGGCTGACCGAGCTGTACCGGTCCCGATCCGGACTGGACATCAAGTACCAGCAGATTGCTTATCGGGGGGGCGGTGTCGTGGTGCTACAGGAGATGGCGCGCGAACGCGAATGGACGCGGGCTGACGGCGCCTTCGCCGTCAGCGACGTGCCCGATCGTCCGCCTGTTGACCGCGACTCCCGGCTCGTCCAGGAAATGCTCCAGTTCCGGGCTCCGGCCGGCGACCGAACCCGCGTGTGGCTCAATGCTGTCATAGAGGCCGACGATCTGACCCCCGTCTCCGAGGGTGGAGAACTTCCACAATACCGGCTGTCGGCGGTCTGGTCTGTTCTGACGGAGACGGGAGAGTACGACCGGAAGACGTACGATTTCGACCTCAGCACCGACCGTGTCCTGGGAAAGGGTGACGGAATCCCCGTCCGCATCAGAGCCGATCTTCCTCCTGGCACCCACACGTCCACGCTGGTGGTTTCCGAGCGCGGCGACCCGGCGGCGGGTCCTGTCAAAGGGGGCTACCTGACCGACTCGCTGACGGTGCGGCGCCTGACGGGAACAGTGCCGATTCTGTCCGACATCGTGGTCGCTCCGGACAGTGGAGGGCTATGGACGCCGGGCGGCGGAGTATATCTGAAGCCCGACCCTGCGCACACGACCGGTCCCGATGGAGTGGCCTACGTGTATTTCGAGGCATACAATCTGTCTCAGGGTACGGCGTATACGACACGCGTTCGCCTGGAGCCGATAGATGACGACGGTGAACCTTTCGAGCTCTCGTACCCAGGGGAGTCGTCAGGCCGCGGCCGGGTGGTAACCCGGAGCAGCCTTCGAGTCGATCTGAGCCAAACCGAGCCCGGGATCTATCGTATGTCCATATCAGTTCTAGACCACGACAGCGGTTTGACGACGCTGCCCAGCCGGACCGAGATCGTGGTCGATTCTGATCGGTCCGTGCGCAGACGAGAGCCGTGACGAGTCCGTCTGGCCCGGAAACAACAGAAGGACAGTCACTGGAGCTAGACGCGGAACAGATGCGCCGCGCCGGCTACGCAGTCGTGGACTCGGTAGTCGAGCGCTGGGCACATCTGCGGGACAGGCCCGCGCTCCGAACCGCTTCCAGGGCCGAGATGGAGGCTCGTCTGGCCGAGCCGGTGCCCGCTGAGGGCCGCTCCTTCGACGAGATTCTGGAGCGCTTCTGGGCCGACATCGAGCCCTATTCCGGCGCTATCGACCATCCCCGTTTCTTTGGTTTCATACCCAGTTCACCGACGTGGGCCAGCGTCATGGGGAACTGGCTGGCCACGGGCTGCAATTTCTTCCAGGGCACCTGGCTCGCCTCGGCTGGTCCGAGCCAGATTGAAATCATCCTCGTCAACTGGTTCCTGCGCTGGTTCGGATTCCCGGAGGTCGAGGGCGCGGGCCTGCTCACCAGCGGCGGTTCGGCCGCTAACCTTCTCGGGCTCGCGGTAGCCCGGGAGGCGCACCTGGACGGACTGCCGCGAGGTGGTGCCGCCTACTGCTCAGCCCAGACGCACACGGCCACCCTGCGGGCTTTTCGCGTGCTCGGCTTCCCCGACGACCGCTTGCACGGTCTGCAGGCGGACGAGCACGGCCGGCTGCGCCCGGACGATGTGCGGCGCCAGATCGAAGCGGATCGCGCCATCGGGCACCGCCCCTTCTGCCTGATCGCCAATGCCGGCACGACCAATACCGGAGCTGTTGACCCGCTGCATGAGCTGGCGGATCTGTGCGCGGAGGAGGATCTGTGGCTGCACGTAGACGGCGCGTATGGGGCGTTCGCCCGGCTGACGGCCCGCGGCCGAGAGCAGTTGTCCGGCATCGAGAGAGCGGACTCGCTCGTGCTCGACCCACACAAGTGGTTCTACACCGGCTATGAGTGCGGCTGCCTGTTGGTCCGCGATGCGGAGATGCTCTCCAGGACATTTCGGGTCAGGCCTGACTACCTGCAGGATCTGGAGGACTTCGCCGGTGAAGCGAACTTCGCGGACTACGGAATACAGCTCACGCGTCGTTCGCGTGCGCTCGCTGTGTGGCTATCCATTCAGGCGCACGGCCTGAAAACGCTAACCGCGGCGGTCGATCACACGCTGGATCTGGCCGAGTTCGCGGCGCAATATGTACGGGCTCAGCCCGAACTGGAACTGGTCGCTCACCGCGGCCTGGGAGTGATGTGTTTTCGGTACCTGGGTAGCCCGCGCCTGTCTGACTCCGAAGCCGACGAGATCAACGCTGCAGCCGTGCGCCAGACGCAGAAAGACGGCAAGTTTATGCTCTCGTCCACACTCCTGGACGGGAACTACGTCGTCAGGCTGTGCCCGCTCAACTATCGCAGCACCGAGCAAGACGTGTCGGACGCGATCGACGAGGTGGCCAGGCTAGCGCGCGAGGTGGCTGGCTAG
>JBDLJJ010000124.1:0-7432 GCA_039714435.1 Gemmatimonadota bacterium
TCGGAGGGCGGCTGCTGAGTTGCTACCGGTCCGCTCTTGGAGGGCGCGCTGAACTTTGCCCGAACTTTGCCCGAGAGCAGTGGTCTGAGTAGAGCGTAGAGAGGGTCCGCAGGGTGGGGGAGTGTCCTCTAGGTTGATTTCTAGGAATTCCGTAGAATCCTGAGTACTGTGTGGAAGCCGGGCCTGCGACTCATAATCCCAAGGTCGCAGGTTCGAGTCCTGCCGGGCCCATGCTTACAAGGTCAATCCGAGGTTGATTTTGAGGGTCAGTTGGGAGGCTGGCCCTTCCTTCTACTGGATGGCTAGAAGTGAACCTCTACGCTGCGAACGATCACCGTGTCTCCCATTTGAGTCTCCCCGCCATCTATCGGGTGGATCCGAAACTGGCCATGAATCCTAACCGCGACGTGACCTGGCTCATTGAACTGCACCGAGGCCCGATGCTCGAACAGATTCTGAATGCTAAAGCAGAGATCCTCTCCATTGTGCAGGTCAAACGGTCGAAAATCGACAGTTCGCTGCGTCACCTGAACTTCTGTTCCGCCGAACGAGACGCAGCCGTCGCCGCTGGTGGTGACACTGATGTCAAACGCGTGGCGCGCGCGGGCCGAATCGGGCACCTCGATCGCCAGCCCTTCCTCATGATCGTAGAAGATGGTTCCAGGGCGACTGGAGGGAGCGTCGAACGGTGAACCGCAAGCGGCAAGGAAAGTGAGAGCGACCGTAACCGGGAGCGATTTTCTCATAATACCCAGTACAATGAGACGGTATGTTCGTTCCAAAGTCCGAAGACCCATCCAATCCGTGTGGATGCAACGTGTAACCCACTGCAAAACGTTGGTTACGGCTATGGACTCTCTCTTCTCTTCGGTTACCTTGCCTCCTGTAAGTCGCTGTCAATACGACAATTGCGACGATCACCCGAAAGGAGACGAACCATGACCACGACCGAACTGGAGACCATGACCGTCAAGCAGCCCAAGACGCTGGCGAAGGAGCGAGGCCTGAGGAGTGAATCGGGAACGACCATGAACCCGTATAGATTTGAGCGGCCGACAGCTAGGTGCGTCGGCCCGTCACTAAAACCACCGGTACGGCGAAATCAGCGTTCCACTCGGATAGTTCCACACAGCGTCATCCTGGCGAGTCTACGCCACCCCGCTCTGAACCAGTGTTCCGTACAATGCTGGGAAATCAGACGGGTGGGACGGAATCGAAAAGAGGGAACTGATGACTGAACGGAGTCGGCTCCAGCGGGTACTGTTATTCGTTGGAATTCTAGTTGTGTTACTGCTGCTGGTAGGGCTTGGCGTGCTCGGCTGAATCTTTTGGCTTACGTGAGGCACGTAGGCAGGGGGATCGGACGAATGATCACGACGGATAGGTTCTACAGGTTCGGCGTTCTGGTGGCAGTGTGCGGAGCCTTGCTTCCCGGCTGCTCGAGGCCCGTCGAGCCGCCGCCGGATAGTCTGTTCGGGGTCTGGGAGTGGGTGCGGGCCGAGGGAGGCGTGGCGGGCGTGACCCTTACGCCGGAGACCGAGGGCTTTAGCCTGCAGCTCAGGATTACTCGGCCGGATAGCATCCAATTGGATCGGGACGGCGTCGCCGAGGTTGTAACGCGATTTGAGCTGATTTCCTCTTCGGGATCGGTCTTTCCGCGGCTGCGATACGACGAGCCGATCCTCGACCAGGAGGAGCACGAGTTGAGACTCAGCGAGGGTGGGCTGGTCCTGACGGATCCGTGCTGCGACGGCTTCGCCTACACCTGGCTCCCCCGCCTCGAGTAAGGCGCGTCCCTACAATTGTGGGTCCAATCCCGGCTCCGTTGGAGGAACCAACGCCCTCCGGTCCAAGTAGTATATTGGTGGAGGTATGCTAGCTCGGGCCCGTTCAGCAGCCGGGCGTTCCACGTGCCTCTGCCCGAGCCTTAGTCGAGCGCCTCCACACGCGCATAGGGAAGACCGATGAGCATCATGGTACGCAGGCTGTCCTCACAGCGGCGTATCAGAGGCGACGGTGCCCACTTCAGGCACATCAGCCGGCGATACGACGCGCTGCGGACGTTTCACGGGAGCATCGTAGACAGAACGGTCGAAGCCCTTGAGCCACTCGGGCGGCCGATTACCCTAGTTGACGTCGGGGTTGGTACAGGCAGGTATCTTCTGCCGATTGTCCGGCAGCTTGAACAGGGCGTGCCGGGATCGGTGCGTGCGGTTGGTGTGGATGCGCAGTTGGAGATGCTCGAGAGGTTCGCTGTGCCGGCCACCGCAGGCTGCCCTACGCCAGTCGTGGCCGATGGACACCAACTGCCCCTGCCGGACGGCATAATCGGCGCGCTGCTCTGCTTCAACGCGATACACCACTTCGAGCTGCGACCATTCTGCGCCGAGGCGGCACGCGTGCTGTTTCCCGGCGGTCGGTTGCTCGCCTACACTCGGACTCCCGAGCAGAATCGGCGCACGATCTGGGGGCGGCTTTTCCCTCTCTTCGCCGATAAGGAAAGGCGTCTCTACTCGGCAGAGGAGATTCGTGGTGCTCTCGAGCTGTCTGGTCAGTTCCGACTCCTTGAGATTGCTACGCTGCAGCACGCCGGGCGCTCGTCGGCGGAACGTTTGCACGAGCAGGCCCAACTCCGGCACTACTCCACCTTTGACCTCTACACCCCGGAGGAGTTCAGCCGGGCTCTGGAGGTATTCCAGCATCGCTTAGAGGCAGGAATCGACGCAGCTGGAACGATCGAGTTCACCGATGAGAACACGTGGGTAGCCGCCGTACGCCTCTGACCTGAGAGCTAGCGCGGCAGAATCGCAGATCCGTGTGCGCGCCTTCGGCGTGCTCGCAATGCTGAACGGCGCACAGAGTGGCGCCGGGCCCATGCCCGCTCGCCGGCAGCGTGTTGGGCCTGCTGGACGAACTCCATGCCGTCGAGGACCGGCTCCTGCTGCTCGAGGAGATGGTGGCAAACGAGCGCTGATGTCCGGGTCTTGCCGGCCCTTCCCCTGGCATGTGACTTGCACTCGAATCGGACCACACGATTGCTAGTCACAATTAGTACCAAGAACGGGGAAGCGACAAATGAAGGCAACGAGAGTAACCGCACTACTTACGGCCGTACTGGCGTTTGGCGCTTGCGGCGACAGCACGGGGCTGGATGTGGAAGATTTGGAGGGCTCCTGGGTCGCCAGCGTAATCGAGTATACGGACAATGCCAACTCGGCCAACGTGGTCGACATTGTGCAGCGAGATGGTGCCAGCTTCACGCTGGACGTGGACGCCAATGGGAACGCCTCGACGGTGTTCAGTGACGGTCTCGGGAGCACGGATTCGGATTCGGGCACGCTGAATTCGACATCGACGACGCTGACACTTGGCGGCAACCCGATCAACGCGGTGCGGGACGGCGACGTGCTGACGCTTACCGATCCCAACGATTCGTTCGACTTCGGTAGCGGATCATCCACGTCCGCAACGCTTCGCATAGTGTTGAGCCGAAGCTAGCAGCTCTAGCTCCACAGGACAGGCGGCAGCAACGCAGCACCCTATGGGCGTGTTTCCAGCAGGGCACAGCCGGGCGGCATATCCTCCGCCCGGCGCTGGCCCGGAAACCGCCTACAGGAGCAGCTGCTCATGCTGGAGAAACACGGTCCGCTGGTCGGAAGAATTCTGATCGCAGTGCCCCTCCTCAGCTTCGGCTGGTACAAAACCCAAAACTTTGAGATGATGAGCGGCTGGATGCGGTTCCTGGAACTGCCGGCTCCTTCCTTGCTGCTCGGCGCAGCGATCGCTTTTGAACTTGTGGGCGGACTTCTGCTGATCGCCGGCTACAAGACGCGCTGGGCCGCCCTGGCTTTGATCCTCTATATCATTCCCGTGACCTTCGTGATCCACAGCTTCTGGTCAGTGGAAGATCTGGTGCAGCGGCAGGCCGCGCTGGAGAGCTTCAGCAAAGGAATCATCATCATAGGCGGCCTTCTGTTCGTAGCCACCTTCGGCGCGGGTCCCGTCAGCGTGGACGGTCGGGCCGCTAGGAAGGCGGAACTCTCGGTCTGATTAGGCGGCCTCGGCCTCCCGCATGGCCTCGTTAACCTCGCGGAAGGTAGGAGGCTCATACGTCCAGCCGCTGCGAAGCTTGCGTTCCTCGCGCCGCAGCGTGAAGCCCAGAATGCGGCCGATCAAGGGCGCCCCCAGGCGTGATCTGAGCCCGAATTCGCGGTAGAACTCTTTCAGGGTTCGCGTAAGCTTCGCGACCAGCTTGGGGTTACCCCGGAACCGGCGTCTGGCCGCCCAGATTGTAGCGGCGTGGCCGAAGGCGAGGTTGCGAGACTGGAACGCGAAGCGTCTGCGAATCCTTCCGTCGGCGTGATTCTTGTACCGCCGCCAGCCCCTGAGGGTCGTGCGCGCGACGCGGCAAATGCTGGGTCCGTTGATGTCGTAGTCACGGCGAAAGGCCCGGAGCAGGAATTCCGACTCCTGCCCACCGCGGATGTGCGGATGTCTGAAGTTGAACCTGAACTGCCCGTGTGTATCCGCCTCCAGGCGCTCTTCACGCGTCAGCAGCGTGCCCTTCGCTTCGTGCTCAGCGTAAAGCGGAGTTCCAGGGATGGGCGTGTACAGCATGAACTGGTGGAATTCTGTATCGTGGGCAACGGCGTAGTCGATGGCCGCGTCAATGTTTTCCGGCGAATGCTGCTCCAGACCGATGATGGTCGAGCCGAGCACACACGTGCCATGCTCCTGGAGCGTGCGAACCAGGTCGTTCGTGTCGACGCCCTTCAGCTTGCGGTACCCGGCTTCCTTGCCCTCCAGGCCCATCCACACCCACGAGATCCCCAGACCCACGAGCTGCTCGATTGTATAGGTGCGCAGCACGTTGGCGGACGAAAAGACGTACAGCACCCAGGACTTGCCGTGCTCAACCATCAGATCCAGCAACCTCAGGGCCCGTTTGCGGTGCGCGAGGAAGTTCTCATCCATTACGAAGAACGAGTTCACCCGCATCTCTTCTTCCAGCTCGCACATGACCCGGAACAGCTCATCGCCGCTCTGGAAGAAATCGATAAAGTTGCCTTTGCCGCCGAACATCGCCGAGGTCGAGCAGAAGTTGCAGCCCAGGGGGCATCCCACCGACGGGATCAGCGTTGCGGCCACGTTGCCCGGTTTGCCGCGCAGCGCCACCCCCGCTGCCCGCGCGCCGATGCCCGAGACGATCTTCGGATGGCGTACGGGTTTGCTCACGTCCTCTGACAGATACCTGCGCATCCAGGCCACACCCTCGCCCCGCACGATGTGGTCGGCATCGATCTGGTCCTGCAGGTCCGGGACGTTGGCGATGTGCCCGCCGACGACGATCCTCGCCTCCGGTAGATGCTGCCGTACGAGTTCACACATCACTCGCACCTTACCGATGTTGCACATGATCGAGCTGATACCGACGACGTCGTAGTGGTGGCCACTGATTTCCTCGACGAAGCGATCGCGGCTGGGGAAATCCAGGAGCGTACAGGGAGCCTCGATGTTCTCCTTGATAAACATTATCCCCCAGGAGCGGTGGAACATGCGCAGAGAAAACGGTCCCTGAACCCGCGTAACCTGGTTCTGATACAGCTCCATGGGATTAATCGTGCGGCTACCGTACTCGTCGTCCTTCGCGTAGGGGCCAAAGACGCTGGACAACAGGACCTTCGCCTCTGATCCGAGTGGATGAACTGGGTGGGTCGCCGTCACTTGTCACTCCGCTGTCGCTATGAGATATATCGGATATTCAAATCTGAATATCTGATACTAGCATCTGGTGGCGAGCGCATAAAGGAGGTGGGGAGGACTTCAGGACCTGGCCTGAGATCGGGAGCTTGAGCGCCGCCTGGAGGCTTAACTCACTACCACGATGCGCTCGATCACTATTTCGCCCAGGTTGCCATCCGACGTGTGGGCCATGCCATGGATCCTGACCGTAACTGTGCCGGGCTGGTCGATCTGTACCGAAGCCGCATGATCAAAGACTTTCAGAATCTCGGTGCAGAAAACGTCATCTCTACCGAAGGCAACGTCCAGGTCGAAGGGACGAAACTCTACGACGCTGCCTTCCACCTCCACTTCGGTCCCGCCAAACGAGACGCAGCCGTTGCCGGTAGTCTTGGCCGAGATCTCAAACGACTGGCGTGCCTGTACAGTATCGGGCACCTCAATAGCAAAACCGTCTTCTGTCGTCTGGAGCGTGCCGAGACGGCGCACGGGGGGGTCGAAGGGCGAAGATCCGCAGGCGAAAGCGGCGCTGGCAGCGAGAGCAGTCAAGAGTAGTTTTGTCATTGCTCGTGTTACAGTGGGGCAATGCCCTGGTTCCGTTCAACGGGAAAGGCGTTCAAGCTGATGAACATGTTCAGGGTCCGGGCGGCGCTTGTCGTAGTAATCGCAGGCGTAGGTACTCTCGCGCCTCTGCCGGCGAGTGCGCAGGAGGTGGCTCTCAAACCGGGCGACCGCATCCGCCTGCGCCCGGTCCAGCTCCCGCGGCGAGGGCCGCGCCGCATCAAGGGAAGCCTTGTGTCGATCACGGCTGACACTCTGCTCATCGATACTCGCGGTGAAATCCGGCCGTACGCTCTGACAGACCTCAAGAGGATCGAGATCAGCACGGGCGAGAAGGAGCACGTGGCCGGAACGCTGATTGGTATAGTTGGCGGCGGCGTGCTCGGCCTGGGCCTCGGCTCTGCGCTGGGGCAGCTGTTCACCGATGATTGCGTCGAATTCTGTGGGGTCGGCGGAGCCATAACCGGGCTGAGGATAGGGGCTGTGGCCGGTGGTTTTGCCGGATATTTCCTGCTCGCCAGTGAGAAATGGAAGACCGTCCCCGACGATGGCCTCGGCCTCAGCGTGGGGCCTGCCACAATCGGGCTGCGGCTGAGCCTTTGACCCCGGCGCGAGGCGCCATCTGTAGCGCGCGCGCAGCGGCGCAGGCGGCGATCTGTAGCGCTGGGTCCACAGAAAATCGCGTTTTCGATATCTACTGCTTGTGCCGTAAGTATGTTTAGCTAGGACAGTTACGGTAAACGTGACTCGAAAACTGGAGTCGGTTTGCTACTTGCCGTATATATAGGTCTGCCATTCCTCACACATCATCGGCCAAGGAGTGCCGCGAGGGATATCACTCATTGAGGAGGAACTAATGAGAGGCTTCAAGCCCATCGCCGCTATGCTGGCGGCTGTCGTCGCATTCGCAGCTTGCGACAACTCACCTGTAGGCGCGCCCGACTCCGCATCTGCCGGTGACGCGGTGTTCACCCTGGAAAGCAACGGATTCCCGCAGGGTGCTGCCGACTATCACCTGAACATCATCGGTGTGCCCAGGGACAAGTCGGCCAGCATGGACAACAACAACGGCCACCGGATCTTCGTGCAGCTCGAGTCTGACAACGAGGTCACGAACCCGGGCGGTAAA
>JBDLJJ010000125.1:0-7197 GCA_039714435.1 Gemmatimonadota bacterium
AAGGCTGGAGAGGCGGCGCCGGATTTCGAATTGGAGACGGACGGGGGTGGGTCGCTGCGCCTCAGTGATCTGCGCGGCAAACGTGTGATCCTGTTTTTCTACCCCAAGGACGACACACCGGGCTGCACTGTCGAGGCATGCGGTTTCCGCGACAGTCAGGCCAGATTCGAGGCCAGCGACGCGGTCGTGCTCGGCATCAGCCCCGACGGAGTCACTTCTCACGACAAGTTTCGTGACAAGTTCGACCTGAATTTCCCTCTCCTGGCCGATCCTGGACACGCGATCGCGGAGGCGTACGGCGTGTGGGGAAAGAAGAAGATGTACGGGCGCGAGTATGAAGGCGTGTCTCGCACGACGTTCCTCATCGGGTCCGACGGTAGTGTGGAGCGCGTGTACGAGAAGGTGAAGCCCAAGAATCACCCCGAGGAGATTCTGGAGTATCTGGCGGCGGCGCAGTGATAGGCGGCGCGCTGCCCGGGGTGGCGCTGGGAGCGATAGCGGTGGCGCTTGCCCTGACAGCCGCACAGGAGGCGGCCATCGTTCCCGCCGATCAGGAGGCAGTTCTGAGCCGGGCCGACATGGCCCGCTCCAAGGGAGACTCGGCGGCGCCCGTTCGGATGGTCGAGGTATCCGACTTCGAATGCCCGTTCTGCGCCGAGTTCTACCGCGAGACCTTACCCGCCATTCAGCGCGAGTATATAGAAACGGGCAAGGTGCAGTATATCTGGGTGGCCTTCCCCAACCCGAATCACATGCGTGCCTGGGCCGCCGTCGAGGCGGGGTTTTGCGCCGGCGCGGCGGGCAAGTTCTGGGAGATGCACGACATGTTGTTCGACCGGCAGGCGGCGTGGACCGTGCTGCCCGATCCACCTGCCGTGTTCGCCGGTTATGCGGAAGAAATAGGAATTGAAGCCGAGTCCTTCGCGCGCTGCCTGAGGGAAGACCTGACCGCCCCCCTGCAGGTCTCCGACCTACAGAATATCGTGCGCGGGGGCATCGGGAGCACACCGTTCTTCGTGCTGGGGGACAGCGTGGCGATCAGCGGAGCCGCGCAGTTCGAGGACTTCGCGGCGGCGATTGATACACTGCTGATACTGAGAGCCAACTAGCCGGTGGTCTGCGGTCCGAAAAAAGCGGTGTCTGTCTACCGGACGATGACGCTCGTCTGTTCGAGTGTACTCACGACTCGGACCTCGATGGTTTCACCTGGACCGGCGATAATCGGGTCCGATTCATATGTGTTACGTGTTCCGACAGGGTCAACCAGGATTCGAAGGTCCCGAAACGGCGGCTGAAGGTGCGCTGGCAGTCTGAACGTGTTCTCAGCGTTGGTGACGACCAGGCCCAGATGAAAGCGTTCGGTGATCCGCAGAGCGTAGATCTCTACGTCGAGGGTACTTCGGTTTTGCACGACGACTCTAGTGCGTGGCACATCGGCGGCTCCGGCCGCACCATCACCACTTACGTCCACCACGCGCGGGCCACAGCCGGCCACCGCGGAGGCGAGCGCCCCCGCAGCGACCAGCCCGGCCAGACTTTTATTCACCCGGCCTCACTACTGACGCGCCAACGTCTCGTTGGTCGGGATCGGGAACTCGTCATGCACCGTATGCGTAGCCACGTCCAGCGGCAGCTCGCCTAGCTTTCCGTATCTCCGCATGTCGATCCAGCGGTGCCCTCCCTCGAACAGCATCGAATAGCGCTTCTGCTTGAGGAGCTCATCGAGGATGTTGGCGGCGTCCAGATCCATGCGCGGATCCAGTCCGCCAGAAGTCGTGCGGATGAGGTTGATGTCCGCCGCCGCCGCCGCCACGTTCACCAGCCCGACGTTGGCCTCGGCACGCAGAAGAATCAACTCCTCGTTCCGGATTATGGGCAGAAAAACGGACAGGCCTTCGTAGATCGCGAAGCCCTTGTCCGTGGTGATCCCGCCCAGCGTCCGCTCGTCCACATCCACGATCTTGGATAGTCGCTCATCCGGCTCGCCGCCGGCTTGCAAGTCCGCGTCCGCCACGATGGACGGATGGGCCAGAATGTTGCGCCCGCTCGTGGCCTCGAACAGCGCGTTCTGAGTGTCTCCCGACTGCGTACCGTACTCGTGGTAGACACCAACAGTCAGATCGCCGCCGTCGTCCAGGAAAGAGGCGGACAGCGACGTGAGAGCCGCGTCGAAGTTCCCCATGTAGACGTCCACGCGCGCCTTGAGCGCCCGGTTGAAGGTCAGGAACGAGACCGGGTCATCGAACCCGGCGAACCCGGCCGAGAGCGCAAACGGGAAGGCGCCGCCTCCAGCCTGCAGGTGTCCCTGCGCCTCGTCCAGGAGCTGGACGATGAATGCGAAGACTGCCGCTTTGCCCACGATCGGAGCAGGCGCCTCGCTCAGGTCCACGCCAACCGCGACCGGCGCTCCGTTGTCATCCCGAACGTTGATGACCTTTAGAAAATCGAGCGCCTGAATGGTCTTGGCGAACCCTTTGGTCGCCTCTTTCTCCTCGGAGGTCATGTCTTCCACACCATCCACAGCGTCGAGAATGATGTTGGCTCCGCGGATGTTGGCGTACGGATTGGCCCACAGGTTTCCACCGAAGGCCGGACTGGCCCCGTCTAGCGGGCCGACCAGCATCTCCGTGATGAAGCGCGGATCCGCGATGTCGAAGTTGTACGACTCGCGCCCGATAATGCCGAGCAGCGAGACGTAGCCGTTGCGGTTCCCCATTCCGGCGCGCGTGCCGATGAGCAGGCCCTGCGCGGCCGTGCCGATAGATGTCTTGGTCGGCGTCTGGGTCAACTCTTCCAGACTCGGATTGTTGAGATCGGGGACTGTGAGATCCTTGCACCCGGCGGCTCCAATCAGGAGCGCGCCAAGTGCTATTCCCAGCAATTGATTCTTATGCATTCGTCGAAACCTCGGGTTCGATGTCAACTGGTTCGTTGCTCTTCGCGTGTCTCTGTTCGTGTTTTTCATGATCAGAAACTCACGTCGAATGTGAGCCAGTAGCTTCGACTCGGCGGGAAAGGCGCCACGTCGATGTTCCGAGCGATCGGCTGGTTGCCGAAGTTGCTCACCTCCGGGTCGAGACCCGTGTAATCGGTGACGGTGATCAGATTACGTCCGCTGAACGTGAGGCGGACGCTGGAGTTTGACCCGAAAATGCTCGAGAACGCCGCCTCCGGGAAGTCGTACGACACGGACAATTCCCTCAGCTTGAGAAACGAACCACTCTCGATCAGCTGCTGGGCAAACGTCCCGAATCCATTCAGACGATCAGCGCCAAAGCAGTCGTCCGGGAAGCAATCAGGAATATCCACCGGATCCCGGCCACCCGGCGCTTCGAAGTCAGCTGTGTTCTGGGCGAAGTCGTACAGCAGCGTGGTCAGGTTGACGATCGCGCTGCCTTTCCTCCAGTCGAACAGCGATCCGATGTTGAGGCGGCCGAACGAGAGGTCGTTCGAGAAGCCCATCGTGTAGTCCGGAGTACCGTCACCCATCTTGCGGATAATACCGTTCCCGCTGGCGTCCAGGTCCGTGCCCACGATCTGGGTCGCGGAAGCACCCTCCTCGATCTGGAAGGCTCCGAGTACGGCGCCGAAGCCGCCGGTCAGGAACGTCGGAACCGGAAGCTCCGTGATTTTGGTTCGGTTAAGCGCGAACGTCGTGCGCGAGGACCACGTGAATCCGGACGTGGCCACTGGCGTCACGCTGAGCGCCGCTTCCAGGCCACGCGCCCGCAGCTTGCCCCCGTTAAAGATCTGGGTCACGAACCCGGTGGACGGGGCGAGTGTGCGATTCAGCAGCAGATCAGAAATGTTCTGCTGGTACACGGTAAGCTCGAGCTGGCCGCGATTGTTGAACACGGTCGCGTCGATTCCGGCCTCGATTTCCGTCGTCTTCTCCGGCTCGATGTCGGGATCTCCCGCCACTCCGCCGACTACGAGTCCGGGCAGCCCTCCGATGTTGGTGGTCCCGTTCAGCGCCGTGAACTTCTGGCCAAATAGCGGCTTATTGCCCGTCCGGCCGAATGCTGCGCGCAGCTTGACTTCGTTGACCAGCCCCTGGCTCAGATTGGCGAACCGGTAGGACACGGAGCCCTTGGGGAAAACGAACAACTCCTCGTCGTCCCCGTTGGCGCTGCTCTGGTCGAGGCGAACGCTGGCGGTGAGCAGCAACCGCTCGTCCATAGTGAGAAACTCCTCCTGCAGATATATGCCGAAGTCCTTGACTTCCAGCCGGTTCTGGACGATGCCGATCTGCGTACCCGAGTTCACGTTAGGCTGGCCGGCGACCAGGTTCTCTGACACGATCCGCGAGATATCCAGATCGGTACGCGAGAACTGCACGCCGAGAGACGTCGTCGACTGCGAGGAACCCCCGCCCGGCGAAGTCGCCAGAACGAGGCCGGCATTCACAGTCGTATTCAGGTTGTTGCTCCTGGAGAGGAGCGAAGTGCCGATGAGCCCGTCAGATGGCTCAAAGAATAGCTCCGGCGGCGCGAACAGCGCGTTCTCCTGGGTGAAGAAATCCACACCTCCGTCGGCCCGGAACGTCAGGCGCGTGTTGTCCGTCTCCTTGAGCCGGATATCCACGTTGGCTGAGCCAATAAATCTCCACACGTCTTCGTTGTTGTCGAGCAGCGACGCCGTCTGAAGCGGATTGCTCCCGTTTCCGGTGGCGAGATTCGGGATGAACTCGCCCGAAGCGTCCGTCAGCGGCAGGAAACTGGGAGTATTGGCGAATACCATGTAATAGCTAGTCTGAGCGTTGTCGTTGTTCGTGAGGCCGCGCTGCGCCTTCGTATTGATGACGTTGGTGCTCACGGACAGATCGGCCCGGGAACCGAGCGTCTGCTGGAGATTGATGCGCAGGCTGCGCTTCTCGAATCCGGTGTTGTCGATGATGCCCGCATCGTCCTTCCAGATTCCCGAAGCGAAATAGCGGGTATTCTCACTTCCACCGCTGACGTTGGCGGAAAAATCGAACGAAGCGTCGTTACGGCCTGCCAGATCCTGTTCGTGATCGAATACCCGTCCAGCCTGGAACTCGTTGCCGACTGTGGCGCCGAACACACTGATGGCATCGGCCTGACTGGAGAACGGCCGGAAGCCGAGCTTGTTGGAGAGGTCGAAGAACCCGCCGCGGGCGCTGATTTTTATTCGCGGCGCGCCAACAGAGCCTCTCTTCGTAGTGATGATGACCACACCGTTGCTGGCCTTCGAGCCGTAGATCGCGGATGCAGAGGCGCCCTTGAGAATGTCGATACTTTCGATGTCCTCGGGGTTGATGTCGGCGATCCGGTTGACCTGGCCGTCCTGCGTCAGGGCGGGATTGGATCCTCCCGTCGACGCGGTGAGCGCGTTCTGGTTCGAAGCGATGGCCACGTTGCTTACGATCACGCCGTCGACCACATACAGGGGCTCGGCTGTGACGTTGATAGTCGAAACGCCCCGCAGCTGCACCTGTGTGCCACCGCCGGGAGCGCCGGAGTTACTGGAAATCACGGCTCCAGCCACCTTGCCCTGAAGAGCATTCTCCAGAGTCGCGACTGGAGCGCCGTTCAGTTCTTCCCCGCTGACCGAGGCCACCGAGTTGGCCAGGTTACGGCGCCGGATGCTGGTGGTGAGGCCTGTCACCAGCAGATCCTCGAGCTGTAGCAGGTCCGCCTCCAGCTGGATCTGAATCGCCCGCTCTCCGGCCGGAAGGATTACCCGCGCGTCCTTGTACCCGATCCGATCCACGACGAGAGTTACATCACGGTCGTCCGGAACCCCGGCAAGCACGAAGCGGCCTTCTGAGTTGCCAACAGTCCCGATCCCAGTGGTTTCGACGGAAACGTGCGGGCTGGCCACGGGTGCGCCCGTGGAAGCGTCCGTCACCGTTCCCGTGACCGCGCGCTGCTGCGCTACGGCGTCGGGAACCGCAAAGGCCAGGATTAGTGCTACCAGTAGAACCAGTTTCCGTCTCATCACGCCCTCCAGTTGCGTCACGTTGGGAACCTCTGGACACTCGTCGGCAGGTTGGCCGAGTTCCAACCGGCGATCGGTCTGTTTGGCGACACGATCTCCATATGTTCAGCGCCGGCGGGAGCAGGCGCCATCTTTTTCTCGTGTGGGTGCAGGTGGAGCCGCTTTGAACTTCGTTGCGCCTGCACGCCGTGTGACCGGATATTCTGGGTCCGGTCGCAACTATTAGTCTAGGGGAACCAGCCTTGTGGATGCAAGGTAAGGTGAAGGTTAGGTAAGGTTAGACAGGATGCAGACGACAGATAGGGATGGAGACGACAAATAGGAGAGTCGGTGGCTACAGGATTCTGCGGGTCCGGACCAGAATGAGTCGGAAAGACGCGGCGATGCTGATCGCTGGCACAGCCATGTCGCTGGCGCCATGCCTGGCGGGCGAGGCATTTGCCCAGGCGCGGAAGACCGTATTCGCCGGCGTCGTTTACTCGGGAGGGAGCGGCACGCCGCTCGAAGGCGCCCAAGTGATCATGCTGGGTTCAGGCCGCGGAGCCGTTACCGACGCGTCCGGCTATTTTCGGCTGGAAGACGTAGACTCGGGCACCGATTCGGTCGAGGTCCGCTACCTGGGGTACGAACGGAACCACGAGGTCGTGGACATCCTCGGACAGAGGCTGACGCAGGTCGTATTCCTGCTGACACCGAGCGCGCTCGAGTTGGCCGAGCTGACTGTCGAAGTGGAGCCCCTGCGGGCCGCGGGCAAGCTGGCCCGTTTTGAGGAACGCCGGAACCGCGGCTTCGGCCACTTCCTGGGGCCGCTAGATATCGAGCGTATCGCGCCGCAGCGAACCGCCGACGTTCTTCGCCGAATTCCGGGCATCATAGTGTCGTCAGTCCGCTTCGGCCGCTCGAACATCAGGATCGGGCGTGGCCTGTCCTCTTGTAACCCCTTTGTGTATCTCGACGGAATCCCGATGCCGGCATTCGAGTTCGACGACGTTTCGCCGCAGGATCTGATGGCAGTGGAAGTCTATTCGGGCGTGGCCTCCGCACCGGCCGAGTTCTCGAGCCGCAACAACGGCTGCGGCGTCATCGCCGTGTGGACCAAGGAATAGCCGCCTAGGTCGGCGGAGTAGCGCTTAGGTAGGCGGAGTAGCGCTTAGGTCGGCCGCTGGAACACTCCTCGCATACGTTCCAGGGCCGCGGACGCCGTACGGGCCGACGAAGCGAACTGATGGCCCAGCT
>JBDLJJ010000126.1:0-7189 GCA_039714435.1 Gemmatimonadota bacterium
CCAGCCACGTGACTGATCGCCTACGCTGCGCCGCTCCACCTTAATCACGTCCGCTCCGAGATCGCCCAGTATCATGCCACAGTAAGGTCCGGCGAGCGCTTCGGTCATGTCGATGACCCGAAGGCCGGCGAGCGGAGGGAGCTCCATGTTCATGCGGGCGCCGAACTTGTCGCGGCGGCCCGCGTCAAGTCATCAGCCGGTGAAACGGCCGTGCCGCGCATGAGGAACCAGTAGATGGCAAATGCCGCCAGTGTGGCGCTGAACCAGGCCCCGCTGAACAAGAAGGACACAGAGGGGACAAGGGCGCCGAGCAAGGCCACTCCAGCTCCCGCCAGCGTAGCCCACACGGCGGCCGGATTGATGCCGCGTCGGTACGCGTAGATAGAGCCCGGGCGGTACAGCGCCTCGGTATCCAGCCGCATGCGACGAATCACCACATAGTCGCACATGATTACACCACCCACGGCACCTAGAAGGCCGGAGTAGCTGATGAGCCACGTCTGATACAGATCGAGCAGCTTCCACGGAAAGATCACGATGGCCAGGCCGGCCGCGATCAGTCCTCCCGTCCGGAAACTGATTCTGCGCGGGCTCACATTTGAGAAGCTGTTTGCCGGAGCCACAACGTTGGCCGCGATGTTAGTGCTCAGAGTCGCCACCACAACGACAAACATGGACAAGACCCCCGTCAGGACACTTCCCTGCTCCTCGGAAAGCCGCACGAGAAGATCCACCGGGTTCCAGATCGCCTCTCCATACAACAGCACGGTGGCGCTGGTAACGGCGACGCCGATGAAGGAGAACAGGGGCATCGTTACGAGGAGACCCACTGCCTGCCCCAGCATCTGATCCTTCTGGCCGGCTGCGTAGCGGGTGAAGTCCGGGATATTCAGCGACAGCGTGGCCCAGTAGCCAACCATGGCCGTCAGCCAGGGGAGAAATAACTTCAAGAGAAAGTCGCCAGTGCTCTGTTCCGTATGAGTTTGGACTAGCTGCTCCGAGCCTTGAAGCATCACTCCCACTCCGCCCACCCGGATCGTCGCCCAGGCCAACAGAGCCAGACCCATGACGATCAAGAAGGGAGCCGCGACGGTCTCCATCCACTTGATGCTCTCTGTCCCGGACCAGACGAAATAGAGGTTGATGAACCAGAAGATCAGAAAGCTGGCGTAGTGCGAGACGCCGTAACCCATGAATGTCGCTCCGCCGCCCAGCTCCGGCCAACCCGTCCACACGAACCCGATCAGAGCGTTGATCGCCAGACCGCCGATCCAGGTCTGGATCCCGAACCACCCGCAGGCCACGACTGACCGGGCTATGGACGGGATGTGCGCCCCGGCCAGACCGTACGACGCTCTGGCGTAGACGGGAAAAGGGATTCCGTAGCGCGTCCCGGCGTGCGCGTTGATCATCAGCGGGACCAGGACGATGGCGTTCCCGAGCAGGATGGCGAGCAGACTCTGCCACCAGTTCATACCCGACTCGATCATGCTGGCTGACAGCATATAGGTCGGAATGCATACGCTCATCCCGACCCATAGAGACGCTATGTGCCACATGTTCCAGGTACGGTTCTGCGCTGGAACCGGGTCCAGGTCGGGGTTGGAGAGGCGGCCTTCCATGGCCGTCATGCTCTGCCGGGAGGTGTCACTTAGCCGCGCCGCCCGCCCTGGCTGCGGCCTGCTCGATCACGCGCGCTACCAGCACCCGTGTCAACTGGCGGCGATACGCCGCCGAAGCGTGGATGTCGGACGGCGGGTCGATGTCTTTGGCCGCTACGGCTTCAGCGGCCTCGCGGATCAGATCATCGGTGGGCGCCCTGCCCGCCATCAGCTGGCTCGCACCCGTGCAGACCACGGGGCCGTCCCCCACGCTGAGCAGAGCCAGGCGCACTCCGTCGCAGAGACCCTTCCGGTCCAGAGTCACGGCCCCCGCCACGCCTACCAGGGCGTAGTCGCCGTGCCGGCGGGCGATCTCAGCGAAGGCATATCCCGTCCGTTTCTCGGGCTTCGGAATCTCGATCGTGGCCAGAAGCTCCTGAGGCTCGAGCGCTGTCGTGAACAAGCCAGTATAGAAATCCGCCGCCTTGACCTTGCGATGGCCCCGGCTGGAGAGAAGACCGAACTGGGCCCGCAGAACGAGCATGACGGCCGGAAGCTCCGCGGCCGGATCGGCGTGAGCCAGGCTGCCCCCGATAGTTCCGCGGTTGCGAATCTGCGGGTGAGCGATGAAGGGCATGGTCTCGGCCAGGAGCGGGGCCAGGTCCGCCACGACGGGGCTCGCCTCGACGGCCGCGTGTGTAGTCATGGCGCCGATATGAAGTCCGTGCCGGCCCGCCTGGATGCCGCGCAGTTCGTCCAGGTCGCCCAGGTCGATCAGGACTTTTGGCTGCGAGAGCCGGAAGTTCATGGTGGGAATCAGGCTCTGACCACCCGCCAGCGGTTTGGCCTCGCCGGCATGCTCCGCCAGCAGGTGCAAAGCGGCCTCGACCGTGGCCGGCCGGTGGTAGGCGAACGGAGCGGGCTTCACAGGACCAGGAACACTATCACCAGAATGATCAGCACAAGCACGACCGCTCCGGCAGGCTTTCCGAGCAGGGTGGAGAGTCCCCCTGCGCTGCCAGCAGCCGTGCCTTCCATGGGGCCGGTCAGTTCCCGGTTGATGGACTCGAGACCCTGCTTGGCCATGCTCTTGCCCACCGAATCGATAAGCCGCTGGCCCACGGCCGCGACCCGGCCTCCGATATCGAGGTCGGCGCTGTAGCTCATCAGCGTTTCCTCGGGTCCCTGTTCCGTGAGCTTCACGTGCGCCTCGCCAGCCGTAAATCCAGCGTTGCCTCGCCCGTCAACTACCATCGTAAAACTCTCGGGCACCACCTTGTTGGTAAGTTTCACACTCACCGCGAAGGACGCTGCGGTCACAGGCCCGACGCTGATCTGCATCTCGCCTTCGTAGTCGTCTTCCCCGACCAGTTCGAGACGTTTGGTGCCCGGCAGCGCCTTGGCCAGAATGGCAGGGTCGTGCAGCATCTCCCACACCTTTTCCCGGGGCCCGGCAAACACGAACTCGCTGGCCATGTGCATGGGTTACTCCTGCTCGCTCGGAGAATCGTAGTGTCCCGCCTCGGACAATAACTCGAACAGTCGATTCGGACTCAGGGGCATTTCCAGTATCTCGAGAGATGCGGGCCCGAGAGCGTCTTCGATAGCCTGCGCGAATAGAGCCCCGACCGGAATGGCTCCCGCCTCCCCCACTCCCTTGATTCCGAGAGGGTTGTACGGAGAGGGGGTCTCGACATGGTCGACCTCGACATTGGGCACGTCCGTCGCCGTGGGCAGAAGATAGTCCATGAACGAGGCGTTGAGGAGCTGACCCGCCTTGTCGAAATGGAGCTGTTCGTAGAACGAATTGCCTATCCCGTGGGCCACGCCGCCGACGACCTGCCCTTCCACGATCATGGGGTTTATCACCGTACCGCAGTCGTGGACCACCAGGAAACGAAGAATCTTCAGCATAGCCGTGGCGGGATCCACCTCGATGAGCATGGCGTGCACGCCGCTGGCCGTCGTCCCGCGTTCGGGGCCGAAATAGGCCGTAGCCTCCAGGCCCGGTTCCGTGCCGGGCTCGACCGCCCCCCGGAGCGGATTGGCCCGCACCGCCAGATCCCCCAGGCTGATGCAAGTTTCCGGACGTGACTTGACGCGTGCCATTCCCTCGGCCAGCTCGATATCGTCCGCCTCCACCTCCAGTGCGGCTGCGGCGTGGGCCAAGACCTTGGCCCGAACGGCCAGAGCGGCCTCGTGGCAGGCGTTTCCGGCCACGACAGCGCCACGGCTGGCAAACGTACCCGTCCCCCAATTGAATTTTGCTGTGTCTCCCGTCACGACGTGGACACAGTCCGGAGTCACGCCCAGTTCGTCCGCCACGATCTGCGCGAAGGAAGTGAAGTGTCCCTGTCCCTGCGTACCGACGCCCGTGGCCAGGCACACCTTCCCGCTGGGCTCGATCGTCACGCGCGCGCCTTCGTAGGGTCCGATACCTGTGCCCTCGATGTAGGACACGATACCGATGCCCACATGCCGCCCTTCGGCGCGCGCGCTGGCCTGCTCTTCTTCCAGGAACTTCTGGTAGCCGATCTTCTCCACCGCTTTGTCCAGGGCAGCCTCGTAGTTACCGCTGTCATAAACGAGTGGTGCCGAGTCCTGGTATATGATCTCGTGATCGTGCGGAAAATCTTCGGGGGCAAGAAGGTTGCGGCGCCTGATCTCGACCCGGTCGATGTCCAGCTCCCGGGCCGCAATGTCGAGCAGGCGCTCCATCACGAACACGCCTTGCTGGCGCCCCGCCCCTCGCACGGGCGTGACGATCGGTTTGCTGGTGAATACAACCCGGAACTCGCTGTAATAATTGGGAACCTGATACGGGCCCAGAAGCGTGCACTGGCTGTTGATGGGCAGGGTCAGGCCATACGGATCGTAGGCTCCCGTGTCGTGCCAGAATACGTCGTGCACACCCAGAATGATGCCGCCTTCGGTGAGCGCTATTTCGGCGTCGTGGATCTGTCCGCGTTCCTGGGTGGTGGCGAAGAAACTCTCCTGCCGATCTTCGATCCACTTCATGGGACAGCCGTGCTTCATGGCCAGCCACGGAATGAGCACTTCCTCCGGATAGAACATCATGATCTTGGGGCCGAAGCCGCCGCCGATGAACGGAGCGATAACCCGCACCTGCGCCTCCGGCAGGCCGAGCAGGCAGGCGAGGCCGTTTCGAATCGGGATCGGGGCCTGCGTCGTATCCCAGACTGTCAGCTCACCGCTCTTGGCGTCCCAGTCCGCTACGACACCCCGATTCTCCATGGGAGCGGACGCCCCGCGGTCGAAATGGAAGCGGCGCTTGATCACGTGAGGCGCTTTGTCGGCCACCGCCGCGTAGTCCCCCTTCTCCTGGATCACGTGCGCGGCCAGGTTGGACTCCAGATGCTCATGCAGCTGCGGCGACTCATCAGTGAGGGCGGCCTCCAGGTCCACGACCGCTTCCAGCGGCTCCATGTCGACGTGGATCAGGGCTAGCGCGTCTTCAGCCTCGTAGCGGCTCCGGGCCACGACCATGGCGATCGGCTCGCCCACGTGCCGCACCTTGTCCCTGGCCAGCGGAACCTGCGTAGCCTCGTGGAACTCCAGCCTCTCAATAGGTGGGGGCGGAACGAGCAGTGGGCCCGGCTGCCAATAGTCGCCCAGATCACCCGCCGCGTACACGCCCACCACACCGTCCCGAGAGCGAGCCGTGGACAGGTCCACAGATTTGATTCGGGCGTGGGCATAGTCACTTCTGAGGAACGCCACGTGCAGCATGCCCTCCAGGTGGACATCATCCACGAACAGGGCCTGTCCCGTTAGAAGGCGCTCATCCTCGTTGCGCCGCACCGAAGCCCCGAAGTGACGGCCGCTCACAGCGCCTGGCCCGGTTCGGAGGCCAACCGTTCGGCGGCCAATTGTACGGCGCGTACGATATTCTGATATCCCGTGCAGCGGCACAGATTTCCGGACAGTGCCTCCCGGATCTCGGTTTCGCTGGGACTCGGGTTATGGCTGAGAAACGGAATCAGCGTCATGAGAAAGCCGGGCGTGCAGAAACCGCACTGAAGGCCGTGTTTTTCTCTGAAGGCCTCCTGCAGGACATGAAGCTGCGTACCCTGACCGCCCGCGCCCTCGCCACCGACCACAAAGAGCGCGGCAGGCTTAGGAGTCAGGCCTTCGACAGTGGTGAGTTCAGCGCCGTCGGCCTGCACCGCGAACATCAAACATGACCGTACCGCGTCGCCGTTGACCAGCACGGTGCAGGCGCCGCACACGCCGTGCTCACAGCCCACATGGGTGCCGGTGAGGTCCAACTCATGCCGCAGAAAGTCGCTCAGCAACAGGCGCGGCTCGACGCTGCGCTCAACCAGTTCGCCGTTTACACTGAGCCTGACAATCACAGTCTCGTCCAACGCGGCTCCCATCTGGAGTGGATCGTCCCCCGCCAGGCGTTAGGGAACGAGAGGTTGGTCCGGATCCATTTCCACGACCCACAGGCCGGACGAACCGTCGGTGGCGAAAATCTTGCCCTTGTAGGGCTGCGCGCCCCAGGTAGCAGTCGCGAACGGAGCCAGGCCGGTCGCGTCCTCTGTCATGAACCAGCCGATCTCCCGCCCCTGCCGGTACAGGTCGCCTCTGAGCTCGCCTGAGATGTCGACGACTCGCAGGCCGGCATGGTAGTACCCGATGTACAGCTTGTCGTCCTCGGCCCACATGTTGTGCGCTCCGGCCTCAGGCACCCGATAAAAAGCTACCTCGCGGGGATTATCGATGTCGGATACGTCGATGACGTGGATGTAGCCGCGGGCCCCGTTCACGCACTCCGAACAGCCGAAGATCTCGTCGCCCGTAAACACGTAGTTGCCGTACCGGATAGCGTGATGCGTGTTGCCGTAGCTCTGGTCGCCGAGCTTGTAGCTGTACTGATAGCTCGACACGAACTTCGGATCCGTGGGCGTGCCGCCCTTAATGCCTGCGCCCACGTCCAGAATCACGACGCCGTCGTCCCAGTAACTCAGATAGGCCAGGCCGTCCAGCACGTTCACGTCGTGTACGAACTTGTCTTCCTTGGGGAGACCCCAGCGGCCCACATTTTTGGGCTCCTCCGGGTTGGACACGTCCACGACGTGGATGTCCCGCGTGCCGTAGTTGACGGCGTAGACCAGATCGCCCTCGATCCAGGCGTTGTGAATTCCGCCCGTCAGGCTTTCGGTGAAGTGGGTGATCTTCCTCGGGTGGGCAGGGTCGGAGATGTCCACCAGCGTGATGCCGTTGCGGCGGGTGGGCGCGTTCTCGCTCGTTACCACGGCGAGCGTCGCGTCCTGGTTGATCTTCACGTCGTTGACGCGCCGGCCGTCCAAGGCGATGGAATCAGTGATCGTGGGCTGGGCCGGATCTGTCACGTCCCAGGCGTACATCAAGCCGCCTGAGAACGTGCCCGTATATGTGTAGTCCCGCCCGTCCACGCCCTCGAATACCCACAGATCCGTCGTCGCCTGTCCGGTGGGGGCGGTCCCGTGAGCGATGCGGCGAATCTGCCTGCGGTGCGGCCGATCTACGGCTTCGAACTCTACCGCGGCGCTGATCGAGCCGACCGTGGCCATGACGCTATA
>JBDLJJ010000127.1:0-7170 GCA_039714435.1 Gemmatimonadota bacterium
CGAGCGACAGCGATCTCAGCCGAGCACTCCCAACGCTGCGCACGAGCGACAGCGATCTCAGCCGAGCGAGTGTACCTGCCGCACCATGCTGCGGAACCGAGAGCAATGCGGCAGGTCGCCCTGAGCGAGGATGAGAGCGCTGTCGCTTGTGCGCCCACCACCGGTCGCTTGTGCGCCGGCAGCGCCGTAGTTTGACCGGTCCTATGAACTGGCAAATTACTCGACGAAAAAAGCACCTGTTTGGAGCCTTTCTGGTGACGCTGCTCGCCGCTGGATGCGGGCGTCCGGCAGCCATGGGCAAGTTCGATTCGCTCATCCTGGTGATCCCCGACGTCTTGTGGGAACAGGTTGCCGAGATGACCGAGGCGGCCCTCGAGCCGACGATTTTCACCACCCGCGACGACCGCAAATTTGTGGTCACCCAGGTCGATCCTCTGGCCCCCGACATCGTGAATCTGCTTACGTGGAAGCAGGTCATCGTGATGGCGCCACCAGGCGATCCGAATCTGGAAAAGATCGCTTCCGGTGCGGACCGCGACGAGCTCGCATCACCCGATATCTTTCGGTCCTTTGACGTCTGGGCCCGCAACCAGGTGGCTACGGGTGTGGTGCTGGATCCCGCCCGCGAGGTCGCGTCCCTGCTAGAGCAGCTGCCAGCGCTGGGAGAATTGGTGGACGCGGATTACCGCGCATATGTGCACGGCAAGATGTTCGTCAGCGGTGTGGACACGGCGCTGGCGCAGGCGCTGGAAGCGAACGTTGGGGTAACCGCTATGGTGCCCAAGGTGTACACTCTTACGCTTCGTAGCGACGACATCGCGGTGATTCGCAACGACAACCCGGACCCCAGCGAGCTGATTCGATCGATCCTCGTGCAGCGGATTGCTGGCCCCGGTGCGGGTCAGGTTCCGTCAGCGGCGGACTCTGTCTATGCCTGGCGAGAGTCTATCGACGATGTGCAGTACAACGTTCCGCAGAGCATTACGCCGCTGGAGGGTTCGGACGAGTTGATGGCGGTGGGCGATGCGTTCACGGCCCAGGTCCGCGGGACTTGGAAAGATGAGGGCTCGTTCCCCGCGGCGGGTCCCTTCATCGCCCGCTCCATGCAGTGTGGCGACTACACTATCTTTGTCGACGCGTGGCTGTATTCGCCCTCGCCCAGACGAAGCAAGTACGAGTACATGCTCCAGCTCGAGGAAATCCTGGATTCGTTCCGCTGCACTAACTGAAGGCCGGAAAGACGAGCATGTCCTTCGTTCATCTCCATACACATAGCGAGTATTCGCTCCTCGACGGGGCCAACCGCATAGACGAGCTGCTCGAGCGGGCGGAAGAGTTCGGAATGCCGGCCGTGGCGCTGACCGACCACGGAAACATGCACGGCGCCTGGGCCTTCCAGGAGCGGGCCCGCCAGAAGAAGATCAAGCCTATCTTAGGCTTCGAAGCCTACGTGGCGTACGGAGACCGGCGCTCCAAGCAGCGGCCGGACGACGCGCCCCAGGACTACTCGCATCTTGTCCTTCTGGCCGAGAACAACAAGGGCTACCGGAATCTCCTCAAGCTCAGTTCGCGCGGATACCTGGAAGGTTTCTATCGGCGGCCGCGCATCGATCGCGAACTGCTGGCCGAGCATTCGGAAGGCATCATCGTGCTCAGCGCCTGTCTGGCGGGCGAGGTGGCCAAGAATCTCACCCTCGAGCGCCTGGACCGGGCCAAACAGGCGGCGGAATGGTTCGCCCACACTTTCCCGGACCGCTTCTGGCTCGAGGTGCAGAAGCATGGCATCTCGCTCCAGGAGCCGGTGAACGAGGGCGTATTTCGGATCGCCCAGGAGCTTGGACTTCCGGTCGTAGTCACGAACGACGCGCACTATTTGAGGCGCGAAGACGCCGACATGCACGACACCCTTCTGTGTATCGGTACGGGAAAGGAAAAGAGCGACCCCGATCGCATGCGGTTTGAAGGCTCAGAGAGTTATTTCAAATCTCCTCAGGAGATGGCGGAGCTGTTCCCGGACCGACCGGACGTGTGCGCCAACACGCTGGACGTGGCTGAGTTGTGCAACGTCGATTTCGAGCAAAAATACTTTCTGCCCAGTTTTCCGCTGCCCGAAGAGTACGACGACGACATCGCCCTGCTCCGTCATCTGACGGAGAAGGGGGCGGCCGAACGTTACGGCGACCCCCTCCCTCCCGAGGCGCGAGCCCGCCTGGATTACGAATTTGGAGTGATCACCGAAACCGGATACGCGGGCTATTTCCTCATCGTGTACGATTTCATGCGAGCCGCCCGCGAGATGGACATTCCGGTCGGCCCCGGCCGCGGCTCATCGGCTGGATCGCTCGTGGCCTACGCGCTTCGTATCACGGACGTGGATCCGCTCGAATTCGGTCTCCTGTTCGAGCGTTTCCTCAACCCGGAGCGGATCTCGATGCCGGATATCGACATCGATTTTTGCTATGAGCGCCGCGGGGAGATCATCGAGTACGTGCGGCAGAAATACGGCAGCGATTCCGTAGGCCAGATCATCACGTTTGGGACCATGAAGGCCCGGGCCGTGGTGCGGGACGTCGGACGGGTCATGGGCTTCACGCCGGCCGAGCAGGACAAGCTGGCCAAGCTAATCCCCAGCACGGCGGGATTTTCGCTCACCGTGGCCGAGGCAATCGACAAGGTGAAGGAGCTGAAGGATCTGTATCGGTCCGATACTCGGACCCGTGAACTCCTCGACTACGCCAAGCGAATCGAAGGCCTCAAGCGCCACAGCTCGGTGCATGCGGCGGGCGTGGTGATCGCGCCCGGGCCGCTCGAAGAGTATGTGCCTGTGTGCGAGGATACGAAGGCCCGCGACGGTTCGGTCATTACTCAGTTCGACATGATCGACCTCGAAAAGGCCGGAATGCTGAAGATGGATTTCCTCGGCCTCCGCACTCTGACGGTGATCCATGATGCGGCGGAGATGATCGGGGAGAGGCACGGGGTCCTCGTCGACTGGGAACAGATCGGGCTGGTCGACCCTGAGGTCTATCAGCTACTCGCTACCGGGGGTACGCCGGGCGTGTTTCAGTTCGAATCCTCGCTGGCGACGGAGAAACTCCGGGCCATGCGCTGTGACCGATTCGACGATCTCGTCGCGGTCAACGCCCTCATCCGTCCCGGACCGCTCGACTCCGGAATGACGGACGTCTATATCAGGCGCAAGCGCGGCTTCGAGGCGGTCGAGTACCCGGTAGCCGAGCTGGAGGAAGTGCTGGAGCCTACCTACGGAGTCATCACTTATCAGGAGCAGGTGATGCGGGCCGCCAACGTCCTGGCGGGCTTCTCGCTGGCTGAAGCGGATGTTCTCCGAAAGGCGGTCGGGAAAAAGGACGCGGCGCTCACTGCCAAAGTCCTGAAAGACTTCCGCTCCCGGGCCGTAGAGCGAGGGCTACCGGCGAAAAAGGCAGACGAAATATCGGGCCTGATTCAGACTTTCGGCAGGTACGGTTTTCCGAAGGCGCACGCCGTGGCCTACGCTCTCCTGTCGTACCGGACAGCATGGCTCAAAGCACATTACCCGGCGGAGTTCCTGGCCGCGCTGCTGTCCTCAATCATCGACAATACGGACAAGGTCGTCTGGTACATCGCCACGGGCCGAAGCATGGGCCTGGAGGTGCTTCCCCCCAGCGTGAGCGAGTCCGGTTACAAGTTCACCGTCGTCGGAGACGGCCAGATCCGCTTCGGTCTGGGGGCCATTAAGGGAGTGGGAGCGTCGGCGATTCAGTCCATCCGGGCGGCACGCGAGGAAGAACCCTTCACTTCCCTGTTCGATTTCTGCTGCCGGATCGACCTGCGGCTGAACAACAAGCGAGTGCTGGAGTGCCTGATCGCGGCCGGGGCGCTGGACGAATTCGGCGAGCGCAGGAGGCTCAAGGAAGGCCTGGAGACGACTCTCTCGGCCGCGCAGCTGCGGCAGCGCGAGCGCGAAAGCGGCCAGGCGTCATTGTTCGGAGGGGAGGGTGACGAACACCCTGACCCAGTTCTTCCCGACCTGGATCCGTGGTCAGAGGCAGAGCGGCTCAAGGAAGAAAAAGCCGTACTCGGATTCTACATCTCGGGCCACCCCCTGGAGCGCTTCAGGGATCTGCTCGATTTGCTGGCGCTGGAGGCCAACACGTCCATGATCGAGAACCTGAGGGACAGGACCATCGAGCTCGGCTGCGTGGTCACATCCATGGACGTTCGAGTTTCGCGCAAGAATGGCCGGGAATGGTGCCGGCTTACCGTAGAGGACTTCCATGGTACGGCCGACGCCCTGGTGTTCGGCGACGTGTGGACGGAGTATCGATTCCTGTTTGCGGAGGACGTTCCGGTTCTTCTCACGGGCACCGTGTCCGGAAACTCGCGCGATGATGAGAATCCCCCCATCTTTGTCGATTCCGCCAAGCCGCTGCGAGAGTTGAGGGACGGCGGACAGGTCGGAATCTGCATAGAGTTGGGCGCGGATGAGGACGTCGCACCAGGCCAGTTCGAGCCGGTGCGGCGTGTTCTGGCGGCCTCGCCCGGAGAGGGAAGAGTATACCTGAAGTGGCGGGCCGCGAACGGAAACGGCGGCGAGCCGGCTCTTCTGACGTCTGACAGCCTGCGGGTGGCGCCGAGCGCCGACTTGCTCGCTGAGCTGCGGGCGTTGCTGGGCGGGGAGCGGGTACATCTGGTGCGAGGATAGACGGACCGGCCCGTAGGGACCGGTCACATTGGATCCAGGGACGGGCATGATAGATCCGAGAGAACAGAGTCTGGAAGAGATGCGCCGCCGCCTGGTCGAGCTCAAAGCCATGGCCAGGGAGAGCGGCCTGGACGTCTCAGGCCAAGTCAACGAGTTGGAACGCCGCCTGGCGGTGGAGCAGGCCGCGATCATGGCCAGCTTGTCCAGATTCGACCGCGTGCAGCTCGCGCGCCACCAGGAACGGCCCTTCACGCTGGACTACATCGACCGCCTGTGCACCGACTGGGTCGAACTGCATGGTGATCGGAGATTCCGGGAAGACCCCGCCATCGTGGGCGGTTGGGCCACGCTCGCGGGCCGTAGCGTCATGTTGATCGGCCATCAGAAGGGCCGGGACATGAAGGAGAACCTGCACCGCAACTTCGGATCTCCCCACCCGGAAGGATACCGCAAGGCCGAGCGGCTCATGCGCCTGGCTGAGAAGTTCGGGCGACCCGTAGTGACGTTCGTGGACACGCAGGGCGCGTATCCGGGTATTGGAGCGGAAGAGCGTGGGCAAGCCGAAGCGATCGCGCGAAATCTGCTGGTGATGGCCGGTCTGCGTACGCCGATTCTCTCCTGCGTGATCGGAGAGGGCGGCAGTGGAGGTGCGCTCGGCATCGCCGTGGCGGACCGCATACTCATGCTGGAGAACGCCATCTACTCGGTTATCTCGCCGGAAGGGTGCGCGGCCATTCTGTGGCGTAGCCGCGACCGGGCACCGGAGGCGGCGGAGGCGCTCAGGCTCACGGCTGACGACCTGTCGGAGTTCGGCATCGTGGATGAGGTCGTGCCGGAGCCGTTGGGCGGGGCGCATGTGAATCCCGACGAAGCGGCTGCGACGCTCGGAGAGGCGCTGGAGCGGAATCTGGATGACCTCGTCAAGTTAGATTCGGATGAGCTGGTAGCGATGCGGCGCGAAAAGTACGGCCGCATGGGACGGTGGGTAGAGACGGAAATCGAGCAACAGGCAGAGATCGAGCAGAAATAGATGCCGGCTAACGAGCAGGACGGCGCTCAGCCACACGAAAAGCAGACGGCCGGCGGCCAGTCCAGCGGCCAGCCCGGCGGGGCCGGCGGCGCGAGGCCCGAACGCCTGCAGTCGGCCCGCGGTAAGGCTCCGATTCCGGTACGGCGGAGTCGAGGCCGGCCGGGAAATCCGGCGCGCCCCGATTCGCAGCCCCGCTCACGGCCACCACCCAAAATCCGCTCTGACCGCGACAGCAGTCAGGCCGCGCCCGCTGAGCGAGAAAGTCCGGCCCGTACCGTCCAGATCGTCCAGGTTCAGTTTAAGGGAGTTCGAACCGACTACTTCACCTGGCGTGGCGACGCGGGTGTGAAAACCAACGAGTACATCATCGTCGAGGCCGATCGCGGGCAGGACCTGGGCTGGGTCAAGAGGGCGGAGGACGCCGAGCAGCATTCGTGCGAAGGGGGCTGTGACCATGTCGAGGACCGTCCGGTGGTTTTGCCCCCGAGGAGGGTGTACCGCCGGGCCGCGCCCGCTGATCTCGAGCGGCACTTCAAGCTGACCGAAGACGAAGCCGATATCAGAAACCGGACCCGCTCCCTCGTCAGAAGACACAAGCTCAAGATGAAGGTGAGCGAGGCTGAGTGGCAGTGGGATCGAAACAAGTTGACGGTGTTCTTCACGGCCGAAAAGAGAGTGGATTTCCGGGCCCTCGTAAAGGAGATGGCGCGCACCTTCAAGACGCGCATCGAACTACGGCAGATAGGTGTGCGCGACGAAGCGAAGCGCCTCGGCGGGATCGGACGCTGCGGACGCGAGCTGTGCTGCCGGCTCTGGCTTCCGGAAATCGAACCGGTCACCCTGCAGCTCGCTAAAGATCAGGGCCTATCGCTCAATCCGGCCCAGATCTCGGGAGCCTGCGGAAGGCTCATGTCTTGCCTGCGCTACGAGCACGAGATGTACGAGCAAGCCAGGAAGCGTTTTCCACGTGTCGGGAAAAGACTCCGCACGAATCGCGGTGAGGAAGAGGTCACGGAGTGGGACCTGTTTCGGGAGACGATTTCTCTCAAGGGCCCTGATGGCGAGACACGCACCGTAGCCCTCGAAGACCTGAAGGCGGAGACGAAGAAACGGCGCGCTCAGGCCCGCACTCAGCCCAGGCCGCGGTGAGCAACTACTACCTTACGACCGCTATCGACTACTCGAACGGCAAGCCTCACGTGGGGCACGCCTACGAGAAGATCGGCGCGGACGCGATCGCCCGTTACCACAGGCTGGCGGGGGACTCTGTCCATTTCGTTATGGGAATGGATGAACACGGCCAGAGCGTGGCCCGCGAGGCGGAGAACCTGGGGCAGGACCCTCAGGCCTGGGTGGACGGGCTGGCGGCGAGCTGGCAGGAAGTCTGGGGCCGGCTTCAGCTGTCCAACGATGATTTCATCCGCACCACGGAGCC
>JBDLJJ010000128.1:0-7103 GCA_039714435.1 Gemmatimonadota bacterium
CGCGAAGTGCGACGCCGGCCCCAGAGAATCCTGTCGAGAACTGACCAGGTCTAGCTGCGGCGAATCCTGACCCCGCCGTTCGTCGTGACGGCTTTTACCGTTGGCCCACCGTCTCCCAGCGTCGTGTTCAGAGTGCTGTTTCTGCCTCCGATTCGTCCCTGAACTGTGATCGGGAAGTCTATTTCCAGCCCGCCGTTCACCGTCCTGGTCTCCAGTTCGGCGTTGTAGTCTGCCGGGATCTCCATATCTACACCGCCGTTAGTGGTCACGGCGTCCAGTCCAGCGCCGCTCCAGCCGTCACCGTCGAGTTCGATGTGTAGTCCACCGTTTGTGGTTCGAGCCCGGACATCTCCCGCCACCCGCAGCAGGGATACCCCGCCGTTGCGTGTCTCCATGCGCAGGTCGCCCTCGACATCGACTACGCTGATCCCGCCATTGTTCGCCTCGAGATCAACGTCGGACCGGTTGGGGACCATGAGCTGGAAGGAAACGGCCCAGTTTTCCCTGCGGCCTCGGAACCGCGATCTCGGCCCCTCCGCCCGGATCGTCCCACCGTCGGTAACGACGCGGATCTCATTGAGAATTTCCTCTGCCCGGTCGTCGTCCCTCGCCATGGCCTGGACCCGCGCGGTGATCTGAATCTCGTCCCGATCCCAGCCCTCGATCGAGATGCCACCGTTCATACCCCCATCAACCCGGACCATCGAGCCGTCCGCGTCGATTGTGGTCACGCGCTCTTCGCAAAGGCGGGCGCGGTCATTGTCCCAGTCGTTGTCGCACCAGTCACGCTGTCCGTGTCTGTCCTGAGCCGCAGCGGGCTGAGCGCTCAGTCCCACGAGGGCCGTTCCAACCGCCGCCAACACTGCCAATCGAATATTCCGCATGCTTCCTCCCGAGATTAAGCGCCTTCTTTTCAAAGGATAGGACGCCAAGAGCGCCCGAATGGTTTACAGATCGGGTGCTGGCCGACCGCTGGCCGGACGCTGGCCGGGGTGGCAATGGCGCTTAGTCGTGGGTAGCGTGATACTCGACGGTATTGAACTGCGCAGTGAGCGCCACCGAGTCCGGACCGAGTCCGAAACGAAACCCGACAGCCGAAGGCCGAATCGATGTCCGAACGCCACCTGCCGAGCCGCCTCATCATGACAGCCCTGTGTCTGACACTCGCTGGCTGCGCCTCGTATGGCGGCGCTCCGGAGCCGGCGACTCCTGCCGCGGACGCAGCAGTCGATGCCGCTGCGGATTCGGCCGCTGCCGCCGATGCGGCCCAGAGGACCGATCCGGCTCCCACGCGTCCCGACGCACGCGGCGGTGAGGGACAGCAAGAGGTCATAGCGCGGCGCACCGATCCCGGACCCACGCGGCCGCCGTTTCGGGCGATCATTGACCGGCGCGAGCCGGAGCCGATCGAGGCGGGCGTGGCGCCGCAGGCAGGCGAGTACTTCTTCCCTCAGTTCGACATTCTGAGCTATGACGTGGAGCTGGCTCTCTCGGACACTTCAAAGGTGATCGATGGCTTCGTGCGCATTGCATTCGACATTCCGAAGCCCGACTCGGTCGCGGTCGCGGGCGCGGACGCCGTAGCCCACACGTTGTCGCTCGACTTTACCGGCCTGGCCATGCTCGGAGCCATGATGGATGGCGAGGAGCAGCAGTCGGCCACGAGCCCGGGCAAGCTGCTGATTCCTGTGCTCGGATACGGCCGCCACACGGCCGAGATCCTGTACTCCGGCACGCCCGACGACGGCCTGATCATCCAGGACAATGTGCACGGCGAGCCGACTGTGTTCGCCGACAACTGGCCCAACCGGGCCCGCTTCTGGTTCCCGTCCGTGGATCACCCGGCCGACAAGGCGGCGCTGTCCTTCACGGTCCACGCGCCCGAGCGCTGGGAGGTGATCTCCAACGGTGCCCTGGCTGCCGAGCCGTCGCCCGCCGCTGCCGATGCTCTGGGCGGCGCCGAGGGCAAGCGCACCTGGCGCTGGCAGAGCGACGTGCCGCACCCCGTCTACACGATGGTAGTCGGCGCGGCGGCCTTCGAAATTCTGCCGCTCGGGCTAGCCGCATGCGGTCACGCCCCCGCATCGCAGCGCGAGGACGGCTGCGTCGAAGTATCGGCCTGGGTGTTCGCACCCGACACCGCGTTCGCGGCTCAGGTGTTCGGACGAGCCGCCGAGATGACGGACTACTACACGGAGCTGTTCGGAGACTTCCCTTACGAGAAGCTGGCCAACGTCCAGTCTTCGACCCGTTTCGGGGGGATGGAGAATTCCTCTGCGATCTTCTACTCGGAAGGTGCCATAGCCGAAAGCCGCCTCAGCGAGACCACGGTCGCTCATGAGATCGTGCACCAGTGGTTTGGGGACTCGGCCACGGAGGCGGACTGGAATCACCTGTGGCTGTCCGAGGGCTTCGCGACCTACTTCGCCTATCAGTTCTTCCTGCACGCTGACGGGGAAGAGGCATTTGAGACGCGCCTGGAAGGTGCTCGGCAGGGGGTTCTGGGCTCGGACGCGTCGCAGCGGCCGATTATTGATCCTGAGGAGACGAATTTGTACCGGCTTCTCAACTCCAATAACTATCCCAAGGGCGGCTGGGTTCTGCACATGCTGCGCGGCATGCTCGGAGACGAAGCGTTCTTCCGCGGCGTCCGCACGTATTATGAGCGCCACGCCAACAGCACCGCCCTCACGGCCGACTTCCAGTCGGTACTCCAAGAAGTCTCAGGCGAGGATCTGGGCTGGTACTTCGAACAGTGGGTGATGCGGCCCGGCTTCCCCAGATTCTCCGTCGATTGGATTTGGGATGAGGGCACTGGCCAGGGGAAGATCGAGGTGACGCAGACTCAGTCCGCGGACTGGCCCACGTTCCGCATGCCGGCCGAGATCGAGATTCAGATCGGCGCAACCTCCCAGCGTCTCGATGTGGAGATTTCAGAGCGCGTACACACGTTCGAGTTCAGCTCCCCAGTACGTCCCACGGACGTAGTTCTGGATCCAGACGGCTGGATTCTGAAGGAGATTGCAGGCGAGGGAGAGGACTAGCCCGAGCCAGAAACCCGGACTGGCTCAATCTCTTCCATAAGAAGTACGGGGACGAGAGTCTTCATTCCCATTTGATCCTCCAGCGCAGTGGTGTTCAGGGGTGCAAAACTCCCTATAACGATCAACGCTGTGGCGGGCATCGGATCCGATCTTGTATATGAATTAATAACACAACTTATGCTCTCCAAAACGTCTACAATGGCAGCTAGTATAGCCTATACTAGATGCTAAACACTGGTACAAGAACGAGTTGAATCTGTTGATAGAATAGGGGTCTCGGCACGATGTCATATGCTACGCAAAACCCCCGAATTCGTCGGGAGAGCGAGGCTCGCGAGGCACGGAAGCTGGCCAAGATCGAGGCCGCGGCGGGATTACTGACACCTGCAGATCTGGTTGTCCTGGCGGTCCTGCGTGAGCGGCCGCTGCACGGCCACGAGTTGTTCCTGATTTTGGAAGTCAGTGACGTGAAAAGCTGGATCGAAATCTCCCGACCGCAGGTATACTGGTCGCTCAGAAAGCTCCTGAAGGAGAAACTGATCCGGCCAGTTACCTGGTTGGCGAAGTCAGAGCCTAAGGGTCCTCCGAGAACGTCCTACGCTCCGACGGGAATTGGCATGCGAGCCCTGAACAAGGCGCTGCGGCTCGAATGGTGGGCCCAGCGCCGACCGAGGCCGCCTTTTCTCACCTGGCTCGCGTTGTCAGCTCATGTTTCGTTCCGCCCCAAGCTGCCGCAGGTACAGCTCCGGCATCAGTACTTGCGGGCTGAACTCGATCATGAGCGAGCGACGCTCGAAGAAATTCGTCGCCAGAGCCAGGCGGGCCGCCACGAAGGTCCACAAGAAGGTCCAGTACCAGGCTTGCCACGCCTGGACCGACCGCAGCGTGACCGGTTGATGGCGGCAGAGTTGACGGTCGAATTGACCATCAGGCAGCTCGAGGCTGAGCTAGAATGGCTGAAAGAGGTCAGGCGCCGGCTTCGGGCTCCGGATCGCTGAGTTGAAATAGACTCACCATGCGCGGGGTCTTGGCGAGTGACACGGTGCGCTGCGCACCCTCACGCTCGAACACGGCCATCTCGGCACCGGCAGGCGGCTCCTCGTCGGTCGGCGCTTCGACCCAGCCCTGGTCCATGCTGCCCTGTAGCAACTGCCTGTAGAGAAACTCGATGTCGAGCGGGAATGGTGTCGATCCCTCGGCCTGGTGCTGCCAGGAGACGACTAGCGCGTCTCCCTGGCTGTACACGGTGGCAGGGATGTTGGCCACGAACGGAAGATCATCCGGATACATCTCCGGGCGTGATTCAATGGGTGCGATGAGGATGCACTTCGCGAGCGGATCGCTATCGGCGGATTCGACTTCGGTGAGGCACAGATCCACTCCAGGTTCGGGCTCCCGGGCGATTCGGACGATCCGGCCGTCGTCAGCGCGCACTTCGCGCACCTCGGGTGGAGCGTCGAGGGCCTGCTTGAGAAGCGGTAACCAGTCGTCCTGTCGAGGGCTCACGGCGGTCCTTTCGGGCTCTGAAGAGCCGTCTGAGTTGCAGTCGGGCGGCCAGAAAACGTAGCAAGCCCTATGCCGTGATTTAGAACAGATGCGGGGGTGCTGGCAAGCCTCCCCCGCGAGCCGCATGGCGCGCCCGCGCCAGGCAGCGCGGGCTCTGTCCTGTCTACTTTACGCGGCGCAACTTCTCCCGAACTTCATTGGCCTTCTTGGGGCTGAAGATCCGGAGCAGGAAGTACCCGACTACCATGATTATGGCCAGCTTGATCGCAAAGCCGATCAGCGGCGCCAGGACGCCGAACAACACGCTAAGCACCATCATGCCGACGAAGCCCAGCACCAGCAGGTACAGAATAGACTTGAACATTTGTTCCTCCTGAAAGTCCCACTTCTATATCGTCAGCCTCGGCGCGAGAGTTCCGTCTTACTCAGGCGGCCGAGGCGCGCTTCCTCTCTACGCCCGATACTACGGAGAGGGCGGCGCTCCAGTTTCAGGCAGCAGCTCCCTGCCCAACATTCTATTCGCCCGCACTATACCCGGAACGGCAGGGAGTAGGGGAGTGAAATCGATGTCCCCAGCGGCATAAGAGCCGGGCCGGGCAGACCAGAGGCCTATTTCTATGCTGAGGAAGAAGCGCGACATGATCGTCTGACTTGCCCGTGCTGCAGCCTGCGTAGCCTGTTCAATATCGCCCTGCGTCAGATTGAGCATGACCGCAAAGAAGTCGCGGCCCTTTTCCAGGATATAATCGCCTACAGGAATACTGTCCACCTCAAGAGGAGGACCTGAACCAGCATCCGGCAGGAGCGCAATGAGCCTCGCAGCTTCTTCACGATTGCCCTCGATCGTATGAAGCTGGGCCAGCCAGCGCGGGAGGCTGGATATTCCCGGATCCAGTTCCCACGCCCTCAACAAGTGCTGCAAGGATTCCGCGGGCTCACCGATCTGCGCCAGGTATAGCCCGAACCAGTAGTGTGTGTCGGCCTGATTCGGAGCCAGGTCCAGCGAACGGCGAAACAGCGGTCCGGCCTGTGCCAGCTCCAGCCGCGTAGCACTCACCTGGGCCAGAGCTGCCATGGCCGCGGCGTCGCTGGGGTCGATCGACAGGGCCCGCGACAGGGCGGCAGTCGCCGTGTCCAGCTGGCCGGCTGCAGGCTGATGCCCAAACGTGGCGAGCAGCATGTGGGCCTTGCCGAGCGCGCTCCAGGCCGGGCCGAAACCCTCGTCCAGGGCCAGGGCCTCCCGGAGCAGACGGGCCGACTCGTTGAGGGATTCGTCGGTGCGCGTGCGCCGAATGTCACTCGCCCGCAGGTATAGATCGTACACCTCGAGGTCGTCCGTCACCGCGAAGCGGTTTTTCGGCAGCGCGTCGATTCCAAGCTCGCCCAGCATGGCGGAGACGATGCTCACTGAGATCTCGTCCTGAATGGCAAATATGTCCGTAAGCTCCCGGTCGTACGTGGCCGACCACAGGTGGAACCCGTTCGCCGCGTCTATGAGCTGGGCCGTGATCCGTATTCGGCCCCCCGACCCCTTACGGATGCTGCCCTCCAGGACATTCGCCACTCCGAGCGTCTCGCCGACCTCGGTCAAGTCTACCTGGCGCCCTTTGAACTGGAACGACGAGGTGCGGGAGGCGACCGCCAGTCCTTCAGTTCTGGCCAGCACGTTGAGGATTTCTTCGGCGATCCCGTCTCCGAAATATTCCTGGTCGCTTTTCTCCGACAGGTCCACGAAAGGCAGCACTGCGATCGATCGGCCAGGCTCACTCGGCCTTGGCTGCTGCCTCTCCCACAGAAAATAGGCCACCGCGACCAGGAGCAGGCCGATAATCGTGTAGTTCATTCCCCGGCCGCCTCGTCCTCCGGCGGCACCGGTAGACTCGGCCCGCGCGTGACTCTCACGCCGCAGCCCCTCGGGACTAAGCTCGAACGCCCAGGCCAGTAGGAGGGCGGGGATGAAGCCTACGGCCAGGAGCGCGATGATCAGCGTTACGGACCAGTCCGGGAGGTCGATGCGCGGAAATACCGTGTCGGCTATCTGAATTAGCAGCCACGAAGCGACGAGATAGACCAGGCCGACGCGAAACACGTTTCGCCGCTTCAGCTCGTCTACAAATTTCATCGCTGGCCTGCCATTGCCGCTCCGTGTTTGCCTCAGCGGAACTCCGTCAGTGCAGAAAACTGCCTGCGCGAAGAGGGCAGGGCAAGCGACGCGTTCACTTCGGTTTGACGCTTCGCTGAGCGCCTGTCTGACAGGCACCTGCCAGCCTGACCGGATTCGGCGACCGAAACCGCCATTTAGGCCGGAAAAGTCGACCAGATGATGGCACGATGAGTGCTCTCAGTAGCGTCCGCACGGGCCGGCTTGACCAACAGGATCGGCCCGCTATTTTAGCCTCTACTGTTAGCACTCACTGCTTTCGACTGCTAATAAGCCGGTAATAGCCGGTAATAAGCCGGAGCACGGGCGCTGACAGCCGACAGAGGCATACGAGAAGTCTCAAGGAAGCACCTAACACCAGGAGGACGTGCACGATGGCAACCGCTTCGAAG
>JBDLJJ010000129.1:0-6969 GCA_039714435.1 Gemmatimonadota bacterium
CCCATGCTGTCGCAGTTTGGTGTTCTCTGTTGCTCGAGGCTCGCTGTTCGCGGGTGCAATCGTAACGTGGCACCCCCGCGTGTGTGTTCCACCGCAAGAACAGGCGCCCAGCGGTTTGCGCTGCGGGGCGCGGCCGGGTCAGCCTGGATAGACAGCGCTATGTAACTTTTCTGGGGGTGGCCGCGGTCTTATTGGACACAGGCAAGCGCGGACGGAGCTCTCCAGGTGAGAAAAGAGTTGTCAGGCAAGTCAGACCATCAATTGATGACCGCCGTAGGACTTGGCGATGTGTCCGCTCTGGGGCTGCTGTTCGAGCGCCATTCCGAAGGCGTGTACTCGCTGTGCTACCGCATGACGGGAGACGGATCTGTCGCCGACGACCTGGTACAGGAGTCCTTCCTGCGAATCCACAGGTATAGCAGCCGATTCGAAGGTCGGGCCGCGTTCAGCACCTGGCTCTACCGATTGGTGCGAAACGTATGCCTGGACCACTTGAACGCCGTCAGCCGAGCACAGGCCCGAACCGAGACATTGAGTTTGATTTCAGAACCAGGACACACGCCGGGCGGAGACGACGAGGTTGACCCCCGGGTCGAAACGCTTCGCCAGGCCCTCTACGGCCTGTCCGCCGGCGAACGCGAGGTGCTGGTGTTGAGCCGGTATGAGGGACTCAGCTACGCTGAAATAGCCGAGGTATGCGAAACGACAGTGGGTGCGATCAAGGTTCGCGCTCACCGCGCCATGCGAGCGCTTCGCAAGAGATTCACAGAGCTGGAGCAGGCAATATGAACTGCGAGAAAGCGGTCGATCTGATCATCGACGCCCTGATGGACTCACTGGACGATGAACAGGAGCGGCAGCTTCGCGAGCACATCGCGTCGTGTGATTCGTGCGCTCTAGAAGCTGAGAGAATGAGCCGGATGTGGAGCGGCCTCGGAGACCTGGAAGAGCCGAAAGCCGGTCCCGCGGCGGCGGTCGAATTCGGAGCCCGGCTCGCCGGGGTAAGTGGCCGGCGCCGGCTGGCTCCCTGGCTGAGAGTCGCCGCTACCATCGCGCTCCTGGCGATTGGCGGAACCGCAGGATTCCTGGCCCGCGGAGGCGCGGCACCACCTCCTGGCCTGACGACATCCGGATCGACCTTCCTCTTGTTGGTCAGAGGCGATGTATCAGACGCGGTAGATGGTACCCAGACCGTGCAGGAGTATCGGGCCTGGGCGACGTCACTCGCCCAGGAGGGCCGCCTGGTAGGCGCCAACAAGCTCACCGAGGAACCGGGACGGTGGATTTCCGGCCCGGCCGGGCACGACACCCGCTCCCAGTCTGACGTCTCCGGGTACTTCCTGGTCAACGCTGCGAGTTACGGCGAGGCGATCCGGATCGCTGAGTCATCGCCCCATATCAAGTACGGAGGGACGTTCGAAATCCGGCAGATTGACGCTGTCGACACTGCCGACGGCCCTTCCTCTGTAACCTCTGGACAGCGCTTCCGGTCTAACGGCTACCAACCCAGAGGACTGGAGGGTCCCAATGATCCCAATGAAACGATTTATTCCCGCGATCGCCGCGGTGCTGTTCCCCGTCGCGGCGAGTGCCCAGACTGCCGAAGCGCCCCCCAGGTTCTCGGCAGCCGAGGAGATTGCGCTGGCCAGGAGTGCGGCACCGGCCAACGTGTCGGGTGAAGCCACGATTATGGTTCTCCAAGGCACCAGTTACGAAACTGCATTCGAGGGTTCGAACGGCGTAACCTGCCTGGTTTCGCGCAGCCAGCCCCTGTCGATCGAACCGATCTGCTACGATTCCGAAGCTTCCAAGACCATCCTGCCAAGAGAGGTTCGGAGGGTCGAACTGCGGCTTGCGGGCCTGTCGCCGGAGGAAATCGATCGCCAGATCGAACAGGCGATCGGCAGCGGCGAACTGGCCCTCCCGCAGCGGCCTGCCATGATGTACATGATGTCAGCCGACCAGATCCTGTACTCGGACTCGGAGACTCGAGTCGGAGCGTTCTATCCGCACATCCATGTACACATTCCGTACGCCACCGCCCAGCAGTTCGGTGGTCTTTCCGTGGACGGCCCATCCACCGGCGCGGCGTACATGTTCGACGGAGGGAAGCCTACGGCCAACCTGGTGATCATCGTCCGAGAGTTCACGCAGCCCCAAGGCTAGGGGCTTAACCGAGCCAATAGTTTTCCGCGCACCCGGTCACTGAGCCAGGGGACCTCCGACAAGCTCCCGACCCGATCCAGATCGGCGCTCATATTCGTCAGAACCTCGAACGCGGCCTGGACGCTCCAGCCGCTCGCACTCACGTGTATGCGCTCGATAGCGTCACCGGCCGTTACGATGCCCTCCGCTTCCACAGAGAAATAGGCTCCGGATCTCCGGCTGGCGGAGAACCGTTCGCGCATGTCCTCGCGGGCGAAACGGACGGACAGTTTCATGCACGGAAGCCGCGGCTCGGTGGCTAATAGCTGAAGGCCGCCCACCTGAAGCACATCTCCCAGCTGTAGCTCGCCTTCGTCGACACCTGTAACGGTCAGGTTCTCTCCGAAGGAGCCGGCTGGAAGCTCCGATAGAGCGAGCTCGCGCATCCAGGCGTCGTAATGCTCCCGGGGATACAGGTACACGGCTTTGTGAAGTCCGCCGTGGGCTGTGAGATTGGCTTGCTCGTCTCCCTCCAGTCCGAGCGGACCGACCGGCACTGGCTCGTCTACCGGCGTCTTGATGAAGCCCGTTTCATAGTCGCGCCCTCTCCAGTGCAGAACCTGGACGGCTCCGCGGTTCACCGAAACGACTGAACCTCGCATGCGCTGCCTCCACTCATTATCGCGTCCGCAAACTGCGGTTTCTCGCCTGTGATGCTGGGCGCGAAAATAGTCGGCGGCCCGGGTCGCGTCGACCGCGGATATCGGGCGGCGCAGGAAAGGGAACAGGCCGCTTCCTTGCCTCACTGCGGCTACACGGAAAGATTCGCACTCATGATGCAGAAATCAGCCGGTTACCGGCGCCTTTTCGCCGACATGAAGCGCAGAGCCGTGTTCAAGGTCGCGGCCGTATATGGCGCCGTAGCCTTTGTGATGCTTCAGGTAGCGGATCTCGCATTCCCGGCGTTGGGCCTACCTGAATGGACGATCACATTCATGGTGGCGGTAACCGCGATGGGCTTCCCCCTGGCGCTGGTACTGGCGTGGGCCTTCGAGAAGACGCCCGAGGGGATGCAGCGCACGTCTCCGGCGGAAGCGGGCGAGCTCGAGACGATCGCCGGGCAGCCAGCCGGCCGGCGTTGGCCCTCAGGACTCCTCGCCCTGGCCGGGATTGTGCTGCTCTACGCAGGGGTACGGTGGGTGCTGGGCGATCAAGCGGGAGCGAACCAGGAGTCCGAGGAGCGCACAGGTGCCGTAGCCGCGGCGGAAGAAACGCCTGGAAGATTCGCCGGCACACTGGCCGTCCTGCCGTTCGAAAGCATGGGACAGGACGAGGAAAGCTCTGTGTTCGCGCTGGGAATCCACGACGACATCCTGACTCAACTCAACAGGATCCGCGCCCTACGCGTCACCTCCCGTACCACAGTTCTACGGTACGCGGACACTGAAAAGAGTCTGCCGGAGATAGGCGAAGAGCTGAAGGTCGCGCATATCCTGGAGGGGGCCGTCAGGCGATCGGGTGAGCACGTCAGACTCAACGTCCAGCTCATCGATGCGGCTACCGATGCGCATCTGTGGGCCAAGACATACGACAGTGAATTGACGGCGGAGAATGTGTTCGCGATCCAGAGTGAGATCGCGGACAGCGTGGCGCGGGCCATGGAAGTGGAGCTTACGGACGAGGAAGAAGAAGGCCTGCGGGAAATACCGACCCGCAGCATGGCCGCCCTGGACGCGTACCACCGTGGAAGGACTGGCTTCGGGAACGGCTCAGACCCGGAGGATCTTGCGGCAGTATTGCAGTTGGAGCGTGCCGTCGAACTGGACCCCGAGTTTGCCATGGCTTGGGCTGGATTGCTCCGGGCGCAGACATGGCTCATTCGACGTGGCCTCACATCGGATACGCTTCCGGCTAGAAGGAGCCTGGACCGAGCCCTCGCCCTGGCACCGAATTCGCCCGAGGCGCGGCTCGCCGCAGGGTACTATTACTACTATGCGCTTGGCGACTACGAACGCGCCCTGACCGAATTTGTAGCTGCCGACAGTCTTTCCCCCGATCTGATCGAGCCCATCGAGGCGCTGGCCTTCATACACCGGCGGCTTGGGCATTGGGAAGAGGCTGTGAGAATGAATTTGAGGGCGCTGGAGCTGAGTCCTAGGGACGCTTCCCTGCACTGGAATCACGGACTTACCCTTTGGGCGCTAGGGGACTATTCGGGGGCACGCAGGTTTAGTCAGCAGGGCCTGCGAATCTCTCCCGAAGCCACCACCGTCAACCTCTGGGAGTTCGGGACCCGCCTGTGGATGATCGGCGACACCGCGGCGGCACGAGAATTCGCTACCACCATCAGTGTGATAGCGGATCCCGAGATCCGGTGGCTGTGGCGGGCCGAGCTCGCGCTCGTAGCCCGTGACTACGCGGCGGCGGTGCAGGTGGCCTTGGAATCTGTCGGCACAGCGGAATCCGTGCTTCGGTTTCCGCCCGCGGTTGCCGGGCCGGAGACCTTCGTCCAGCCGACACTAGCTCTATCACTCGTGCACCGGTACTCCGGGAACCAGGACCTTAGCCGTACCCACGCCGACTCGTTGCTGGCTGAGTCCCGTCGAGAACTGGAAACAAGGCCACGCACAGGTAGATTCGACGTTTTCGGGCGGCGCGCAGTGGTTCATATGATGATGGCGCATGCCCATGCTCTGCGCGGTGAGAAGAATGAGGCACTGCGCGAGGCCGCGAGAGCGCGTGAGTTGTTCGGGCCCGCCTACGACGCTATCGATGGACCGGTAATCTCCGACGCCTTCAGCCGCGTACTGGTCCTGGTGGGCGAGTACGAGCGAGCCCTTGGTGAACTGGAGCACCTCGCGACGATCCCGTCCTTCCTCAGCCCGGGCCGCCTGCGTCTGGATCCGCTGTACGACCCGCTGCGGGAAGATCCACGTTTCCAAGCACTGCTCGAACGTGACTGGCGGCGCGACGCGCTGAGAGAGTAGAGAATCGCGGCCTGGTCTCTTTGGCCCGCAGCCGCCAACATTTGGGCGCGGCTGGTCACCGAATCAGGTCTCTTCGGCCCAGGTCTCGCGCTCCCTACCCCGCTGGCTATCCGCAGCCGTAGTCCCGACCAGCAAATATGTATACGATCTGGCGACTTCATCGATTCTGAGTTCAGGAGAGTAGACGTGCGAAAGTATCTAATAGCCGGCGCGGTAATAACAGCAAGTACGCTTCTGTGGGCCCCGCCCGCGGCCGCTCAGGGATGGTCGTGGCCGGACAGCGCCGAGAACCTGCAGGTGCTTCCAGCCGACTTCTCCGGGCAGCGAATCCGGGCCGTAATGACTGGGTTTACACGAACGCTGGGAGTTCGCTGCTCCCACTGCCACGTGGGCGAGGAGGGCCAGCCGCTCAGCACGTACGACTTCCCCTCCGACGAAAACCCCAAAAAGAATGTAGCCCGGACGATGCTCAAGATGCTGGGCGACATCAACCAGACGCTCAATACCATCGAGCCGAGTGGAGAGCGAGTCAACATGTGGTGTGGCACGTGCCACAGGGGCCGCCCGCGCGCGATGACAATCGAGGAAGAGCTGGACGAGGTGCACCGGGCGGAAGGCCTGGACGCAGCCCTGGCCCACTATGATTCGCTGCGCGAAAGATTCTACGGCAGGGGTTCGTACGACTTCGGCAGCGACCGCGGGCTCAACTCGTACGGCTACACTGTCCTCGGAGAGGGAGACGTGGACGGCGCCATCAGGGTCTTCCAGAAAAACGTGGAGCTGATTCCGGAATCGGCCAACGCTCATGACAGCCTTGGCGAGGCGTATATGGAGCGGGGTGACCGGGATCTAGCGATCGCCAGCTACGAGACGTCCCTGTCGCTCAACCCGCAAAACACGAACGCCAGGAAAAAGCTGCAAGAGCTTCGCGCCCAGGAGTAGCGCGCGGAGCTTCGTCGGCTCGCGTCAGCAAGCGGGAAGCTGGCGTTTCGCCTCAAACCTGCAGGCCATGCTTGTCGAGCCGGTAGCGGAGTGTGTCGCGCGTGAGCCCGAGCATGGAAGCGGCGGCGGTCACATTGCCTCCTGTCCTCCCCAGGGCCTGTTCTATCAACTCGCGCTCCACATCTTCGAGGCGCAGCCCCTCCGGCGGCAGTACCAGTAGCTGGCCATCTCCTGATCCGCGCCGCTTCGTCTGCCCGAGATCTTCGGGCAGATGGGTCGCTTCGATCACGGAGGATTCCTCCATGATCATGACCCGCTCCAGAAGGTTCTTCAGTTGTCTGATGTTACCGGGCCAGTCGTATCCTTGGAGAGCGCGAATGGCCGAATCGGCCAGCGTGACGGGGCTCGTCCGCCGCATGTCACGCCACAGCTTTTCAATGAAATAGGCGGCGAGCGGTTCGATGTCTTCGGGTCTTTCCCGGAGCGGCGGAACCAGGACGGGAAACACGTTGAGCCGGAAATACAGATCACCGCGGAAGCTTCCCTCTTCCACCATGCTCTCGAGGTCCCGGTGCGTCGCTGCTATAACACGCACATCGACGGGAATATCCTTGGTTCCGCCAACCCGCCGAATCTGGGCGCTTTCGAGAAATCTGAGCAGCTTGGCCTGGGTTCCAAGCGGCATGTCCCCTAGCTCGTCCAGGAATAGTGTCCCGGTATGGGCAAGTTCGACCATCCCTTTCTTGCGTTCCCGGGCGTCTGTAAAGGCGCCCCGTTCATGCCCAAACAACTCGGACTCCACGAGGTTCTCCGGCAGCGCCGTACAGTTGATTTCAACGAACGGATTGTCCCGCCGAAAGCTCCGCGCGTGAATAGCCCGGGCGACGAGTTCCTT
>JBDLJJ010000130.1:0-6840 GCA_039714435.1 Gemmatimonadota bacterium
TAAGATGCCACGAGAGGCCGAAATCTCACACTTGGCGTTTCGGCCGAATCTCACGTGGGCTACTAGCGCTGGCTTTGCCCGCTCTGTGCTTGGGTTTCGGCTCGCTCCGCGGGCCTAGCGGTCCGCGACGCGCAGTGGCGTGACTGACGGAAGGCTACTGACCCCCGCGGACGGTTCGGTTACCTGAATACCAAGCGTGTAGGCTCCCGGTTTGGTGTCACCCAACTCCAGCCTCAGGTGGTGCCGTCCTATACCGGACCCCGGCATCGTGCCGGAGAACGCCAGACGAAACGGCAGATCGTCTCGGCTCTCGGCGAACAGAGCCCTCGCATCATCCGTTCGCCCCAGCCGCAGCTCTACCTCGTATTCAGTTCCGGCGGGCAGGCCATAGGCTTCGAAATAGACGTGGACGTTGCCCTCGGTGTCCGTGATGTGGGCGGGCGTGACGCGAAGGAACGTACTCCCGTCCCTGGTCCAGCTACCGCCCATCCGCTGCGCGACCGCGATATCGCTCAACTGCGGCAGGGTCGAGATGTCAGGAGCACGAACTGTGTCCTGCACCCATGACCCATGGCCGCGGTTGTTCAGGTCTTCTACGCCTAGCGAGAACGGAATCGGGCCAGGCGCCGAGCTGACGGCCAGGCGAACCGGAATCCCCGCCTCGTCGACCTGTTCGGCGTCCAGCGTCATGCGGTTCGAAGCGCTATCCAGCCGAAAGCGCGATTCCGCTCGTGACGCCAGCCGGGCCTGCACGTGGTATTCGGCGCTCGTGCCGTCCTCGCCCTGGCCCGCAGCGCTGGGCTGCAGTTCGCTGGCTCGCAGCGACGTCAGGAACCATATATGCCAGCGACCTTCATACGGATTCAGGAAGCGGAGCGCCTCCCAGCGCATCTCGGCGTCGACGCTCACGGCCGGAACGTCGGGCACTTGCTCCAGAGCCTCGGAGGTGAAGCGGCGTGTGGCAAGTCGCATGTTGAGGTTGTGGCTGCCCGCTTCCGCCCGGTCCAGCGCGCGCTCCTGGGCATCTCGGAAGGCTCGCGGTCCCGCGGTACGTATGAGATGAGCACGCACCGAGCGTGGAATGTCGGCGTTCGCGACATACTTTTGAAAGTAGAGGTCGCCCGGCCGGGCGCGGGGCCCAAATGTCTCTTGGATTCGATAGTCTCCGTCGGTTGGCGTCAGTTCCATTAGCTGTTCGGTTCGGCGTTCCTGAGAGAGAAAGAAGAGCTTGTAGCCGGCGGGCCGGTAGAACACCCAGCACTTGTCGAACGTGGCCCGGAAGGTCTGGCAGGCTTCTTCATGATCCGGCTCTCCCATCCGCACGTAGAGCAGCCCGCGATCGTCAAACCACATTCCTGGGAGCCTTCCATGATAGTCCGACATACCCGGATAGAAACGCTGCCTGGGAATCCAGTACAGGCGACGCGCCTCGCGCAAGCGCTCGTAGTGGATGCGCAGGCGCTCGTCCACCATGGTCGCCATGCGGAAGGCGCGTTCTTCGAATGCGGCCCGTAGAAAGTTGCAGATTTCGTGAGGCTCAAGGTCGGGCCACGCCTCGCGCTCGTCGGGAGTCATGAGCACAGCGAGATCGGTCCATAGTTCGGCCCTTAGCGCAGGCTTCGATCCCTCGCAGGCGCGCCAGAAGGAACGCGCCCCGCTGGCCGCATAGCCCGGCAGTCCGGATTCGAGCAGCACTCTGGCCCGCTCGAGCGATACGAGGCCCCCAGAGGGGACAATGCCCTGGATAGCGTTGAGAGCACCCAGCGCCATGTTCGTCTCTCCGGCGCGTCGCCAAAGCCGGGCAGCGGGCAGCGCGTGGGACGGATGCACAGCTTGGAAATCAGTCCAGCGGTCCAGGAGACCATGCACAGCCGCTGAATCTGGGTTGGCCCGAAAAGGGGACAGGGCGTCCTGGACGCGGGCCGGGACTCTGCCTGTCGCGTCGTCCTGCGCTGCTACCTGTTTCGGGGCACAAAGCGCGGCCAGAATTAACACTGAGGCCCAACGAACAGCCTGCCTGGAGTCAGCCATGACTTCTCTTCTCGTCCGGCGTAAACCACTGCACACCCTATCGCGGCTGAGCCTGATCACCCGACACAATAACACATTACAAGGTAAACCAGTTTCCCCGTGTCGCATTTTAGCCTCTGGGTGCGCATTGTGGAGATGAAAGCATTACAATCGTGAGGGGTTGGGAACGGGCGATATATTCCTAAGGAAGGACTAAGTAACGATGCGAAACTCCATTATGTATCGGACACTCTTCTCGGGCGCGCTGCTTCTGGCACTGGTCAGCCCGGCCCTGGGACAGGACGAGATGCCGGTTTCCGGCACCGACGGAACGACCTCCGTCGACCTGGCCTTCATCACGCACCTTGACGCCGACCTGCCCGAGCAGGATGTCTTCATCGAGCGGGTGGAGGGTTCCGGCGAGGTATTCCGTGTTACCAAGGGCGACCACAACATGGGTGCTCCGTTGTTCGCGGCGGCTGAAATGATCGAACACGATCCTGCTAATCCGGACGCCGTCGGACCGCATCCGAAGGGCAGATCGCTCGGCATGACGCTGGGCGAGTGGCTCAAGCATCAGGGCACGGGCACGTACACCTGCACGGACGGTGCGGGATCGCTCGACGTTTCCTTCACGGGCCTGGTTCCCAACGGTGTCTACACGATGTGGCATGCCTTCGTCGTGATGCCGCACAATCCGAAGACCGGCATTCTCGAGCTGCCGCTGGGCGAGCGTGACGGTTCCGACGCAGCGTTTACTGCTGATGCCGATGGCAACGCGTCATTCGTGCGCAACTTCAAGCCGTGTCTCCAGATGTCGGACACCTGGACGACAGCCATGCTGGCTCTCAACTACCACAGTGACGGTGAGACGTACGGCGCGTACGCGGGACAGTTCGGGATCTACGCTCACATTCCGCTGTTCCTGATTTTGCCGAATCGAGAAGGCATTTAGGGTTTTTCACGGACTGTACGGCGCCTGCCCGGTGCGGGCGCCGTACAACCAACGAGGCTTGATTATGAAGCGCATATATGGAGTACTCGTCGCTGCGGCCGCGATCGTAATCGCGGGCAGTACCACTGAAGACAGGGCCCTTCGAACGGCCGGGATCCCGGATCCCGTTACGGACGCCGATTACTACGAGGCGGGCCACGCCTCAGCGGCCAAGGTGGAGTTGGGCCGGCTGCTGTTCTTCGACAAGATCCTCAGCGGCAACAAGAACATCTCATGCGCCACCTGCCACCACCCGGCGCAGGCTACGTCAGATGGACTGGCTCTCGGGATCGGTGAGGGCGCCAGCGGTCTGGGGCCCGACCGGCGGCCGGGCGACACGGAGTCTACGGCGGTCCACGCCCGTATTCCTCGCAACTCGCCCGCTCTGTTCAATGTGGGAGCCGCTGAATTCACCCGGATGTTCCATGACGGCCGGGTAGAAACTGACCCAAACGAGTACTTCGAAGGCGGATTTGTCACACCGGCGCGCTGGAAGCTGAAGACCGGACTGGAGAACGTGCTCGCAGCCCAGGCCATGTTCCCCGTGACGTCGCAGCACGAGATGGCGGGCCAGAAGGGTGAGAACTCTATCTCAGAGGCCGTAACGCTCGCCAACGTAGCCGGAAAGGGTGGCGTATGGGAGCAGCTGGGGGGGCGCCTCCAGGCGAGTTCCGGGTATGTGGAGCGATTTCAGGCGGCCTTCCCGGACCAGGTCTTGGAAGCTGGCGACATCACCTACGTGCTCGCTGCGAACGCCATAGCGGCGTTCGAAACAGAGGCGTTTCGGTCTGATGACAGCCCGTACGACGAATTCCTGCGCGGAGAGTCAAATAGCCTGAGTTCCGAGGCTAAGCGCGGGATGGATCTGTTCTACGGCAAGGCGCAGTGCAGCTCCTGTCACAGCGGAAAGTTCCAGACAGACCACGATTTCCACGCCATCGCCATGCCACAGATCGGACCGGGCAAAGCCGACGGCAACAGTGCCAACTACCGGACAGGTAGCGGCGAGCACGCGGTTCTGGAAGACTTCGGCCGGGGCCGGGAGACCGTGCGCCCTGAGGACAATTTCAAGTTCAGAACTCCGTCGCTGCGCAACGTAGAGTTGACTGGTCCCTGGGGTCACTCGGGGGCCTATGCGGATTTAGAGGCCGTGGTCAGGCATCACCTGGATCCGGTCGCTTCGCTCGAGCGCTACGAGTTGGACGACGGCCTCCTGCCAGAGCTGGGCAACCTCCTCGAACTGGTGGGGGTGGGGTCGAAGTTCAGTCACGAGTGGTTGACCGGTGATCGGCTGCAGGGGTTCATGATGCGGGACTCGTGGGTGCAGAGTCACGACGAGCTGCGGGGCCGGATAGCCGCCGCCAACGAGCTCGAACCGATGGATCTGTCAGACGCGGAAGTTGCGGATTTGATGGAGTTTCTGGGCAGCCTGACCGGCGAATCGGCACGCGATCTGATGCATGTCGTGCCCGAGGCCGTGCCCAGTGGTCTGCCGGTAGCAGACTAAGAGCGGGGGGATCGAGATGCGCGACAAGAGCGGGATAGCGCAGCGGCTGGACGCTCTCGACGCCCGGGTTGCTGGCTGGAACGCGCGTCACGGAGTAGCCGCTCTGCGCATTTCCCTGGGCGTCGTGTTCCTGTGGTTCGGCCTGCTCAAGGTGTTTCCGGGCGTAAGCCCCGCGGAGGATCTAGCGGGTCAGACAATCCAGGCACTGACGGGAGGTCTGGTGATTCCTTCCGTTGGTGTGCCTGTCCTTGGCGTGTGGGAGTCTCTGATCGGCCTCGGCCTCATCAGCGGAAAGGCTTTGCGGATAACGCTGATACTGCTGTTTGTACAGATGGCCGGCACCATTACTCCGCTCTTCCTGTTCCCCGGCGACGTGTTCGTCCGGGCGCCCTTCGTTCCCACGTTGGTCGGCCAGTACATCATCAAGAACGTGGTGCTCGTAAGCGCCGCTATAGTGGTAGGAGCGACGGTCCGGGGAGGTAAACTCCGGGCCGAAACGACGAGCGAATTCTTCATGCGCCTCAAGGACGCGGGTGACCGGGTGATCGACGAAAGCGCCGGCTAGGGGTGTCGCCGGGACGATAGGACCGTCTCTTGCATCTGCCTCGGTTTGGTGGTTTTCGCATAATGCCATATTTTATAGTTCTGGTTGGGGTCGGGAAGAAGGGTTCCGGGTCGTTCTAGAAAGAGGCTAAAGTATGTCTTTCAGATCATTTACAGCCTGTCTGGCTGGCATTGCATTCCTTGCCGCTTGCGACAACGCTACACAACCGGCACCGCCTGAATCGTCCCAGTCTTCCGAGCCCACAGTATTCGCTCCACCGGCAGGTCAGACTGTCCAGCTGTACGAGCAGGATGCGATGCGGGCCGCGGTCAGAGCTCAGGAAAGAAAGACCCCGGAAATAATGCGGGTCGATGGGGTCATAGGCACCGCGGTAGGCATGGGAGCCAATGGCGAGCCCGTTGTGACGGTGCTGACCAAGACGGACCGTTACGGAGGGCTGCCCGCCCGAGTGGACGGGATCCCGGTCGAAGTCATGGTCATCGGCGAGGTCTTCGCTCTCGGGCGCATGCCCGCGGCTCAGGAAGCGAAGGTAGCGCAAGAAGCCAGCATCGCGCAGGAGGTTCCCCGCGAGCGCGGCAACAGGCCTGTGGAGCCATTCGCCAAACCGACCTGCGGTGTCGGACAGCTTCCCGATTGTCCGCCCGATCCCGGCGGTGGCGACCCGCCACCGCCGCTCAACGAGCGTCATCCGCGGCCGGTCCCGATCGGTGTCTCGACCGGACACCCGACCATTACTGCCGGCACTATCGGGGCGCGCGTAATCAGAACGGACCCGACTGACAACAGGCTCTTCGCCATGAGCAATAACCATGTCTACGCGGCGATCAACAACTTCGATCTGTTTGGAACCGCTGTGATCCAACCAGGATCGTTCGACGGCGGCGCGAGTCCGGCCGACGACATTGGCACCCTTTGGGCCTTCGTGCCCATTAATTTCGCCGGCTGCAACGTGATGGACGTAGCCATGGCCGAGACTACGGCGGCGGATGTAGGCAATTCTACGCCCGACGGCATCGGTTACGGAACGCCACGATCAGCGACTATGGCGGCGGCTCCCGGTATGGCGGTCAAGAAAGTGGGCCGGACGACCGGTTTCACGAAGGGAACGGTGTCAGCCGTAAACGCTACGCTGTTTGTTAATTATGGAACGCCGGGGTTGGCATGCTTTGTCGGTCAGGTGGTGATTGGCTCAGGATTCAGCGGCGGCGGCGACTCCGGGTCACTCATCGTCGTGGATGGAAAAGGACGCAACCGTAATAATGATCGGAAACCGGTGGGACTTCTGTTCGCGGGCTCGGTATCTTCAACCATCGCCAATCCTATCGGTCCAGTCCTGGACGTGATGCAGATCACGATCGACGGCGACTGATATCGAGGTGTGGCCGGGAGCCTGTTCATGCTGGCTGGTCGAAGTCGAGTAGCTGTAGCGCTTGTCTGTTTGATCGGGGGTCCTGGTGCGTGCGCCGGCCCCCGTTCGAACGGCGGGCAGACTCATGAGGACGCTGGCCAGGGAGAGGCCGTTGTGAGCGACACGACAATCGAAGCCGCTCAGATGGAACTCACGAGTCGCCTTCTACCCATTCCTGGAATCGAGGGTACCGGAATCGGCGCCTGCGACGGTGAACCCTGCATCAAGGTGTTCCTGGCCGAGAAAACTGACGACCTGATGAAGCAGATCCCCGAGACGTACCGCGGGTACCGCGTGGAGGCGGAGGTGACGGGGGAATTCAGGCCCTTTCCGGAATAGCCCCTCCGCAGGCTTCC
>JBDLJJ010000131.1:0-6791 GCA_039714435.1 Gemmatimonadota bacterium
CCGGTCGGCTCCATTGTTTACCCGCATAAGTCTGCATCAAATGCGGTCACTGGCGCTCTCAGCCCTGTGGACGCTGATGCTCCCAGTCGTCCCGGAGAGCCTCCGCCACGCGCCTCCAGACCTCCTGATCTGTCAATTCGAGAAAGCGGTCCAGGTCCGCCCGCGCCAAATCTCTACGTCCGAGTGCGTCGTGCGTCACCGCCCGGTTGAAATAGGGTGGCGCCTCCCCGGGCGCGAGCTCGATGGCGCGGGAGAAGTCCCGAAGAGCAACCAGGAAGTCCTCGTTCTCGAAATGTAGCGAACCCCGATTGAACCAGGCGGCCACGAATCCAGAGTCGATTTCAAGGGCCTGGTCGAGGTCCGCCGCGGCGTCGTCAGTACGGCCGAACCGGCGATAGACTTGAGCCCGGTTCGAGAGGAACGCGGCTGATTTGGGCTCGAGCCGCACGGCACGCTCGAGATCGGCCAGAGCTTCCGTGGGGCGGTTTTGCGCCAGGTGGACTGTGGCCCGCGCAGCAAGGAACTCGGCGCGCCCCGGATCGCTGCGGATCGCGGCAGAGAACAGCGTGATCGCATCGTCATTCCTGCCCTCCGCGGCGGCCACGAGACCGAGGCGAAAATGCTCCCCGGCCTCCGGTCCGCCATCCGTCGAAGCGGCCCTGGGGGTCGAGTCGCATCCGCCGAGTACGGCGATGGCGACACCGGCCAGAAGGCGACCTGCTGTGCGATGACGCGCCAAGAGCTACTCGGCACCGCCGGATCCAGCGATCCCCACGCCTCCGGCCGCCTGCCGAAGCAGGCGGTTCATCAGCTCCGTATGCTCATTGTTGGACAGCCGGCCAGGGGTCGCCACTTGCGCCCATAGTTCGTCGTTGGTCATCTCGCGATGGCAACCCATGCAAAGACCAGTACGCTGGAGACGCACTCGCTCCTCGGCGTTCAGAGCTCGAGACAGCGGCCAGTGGGTGCCCACTGTTTGTACCTGATTCCCGTCAGCGTCGACGATGGTGGACCAGTCGAAATCGAGGCCGGGAATCGCCTCGATCTGGACCTGATGACGCGAGGGAATGATTTCGCCGGTGCTCTGGTCCATCAGGTCTTCGACGATCGGTTCCGCATACCGTGCCTGAAAAACGCCGCCACCAATTCCGTAGCCAAGCGCCTTCGGGTTGTTGTGACAGCTCTCGCACGTCCTGGCTTTGCGCTGGGCCGAATGGGGCTGCACGGGAGCCATGTCGATGCCTAGCGGAATATGTTCCTGGTCCGCCGCCCGAGCCTCGTCTTCGGATCTCGCCAGCTGATTTACCGTTAAAGCCTCACCATCGCGACCGATCACCGTGAACACGACCTGGCAGCCCGGCATGAGGGGCGTCACCCGGCCCTCGCCATTGATGCCCAGCACGGGATCTTCCCAGCGCAAGTACGAGCGAGTTTCGTACACCTTTCCGGGACTGGAAATTCCCGGAGTGCCGAGTGCGGACTCGGCGGTTTGTCCATCGGCAGTACGCTCCGATGCCGACGCGATCCAGTCCGTATCAGTCCTGGGGTTTCCCTCAGCGTCCACACTGTAATTCACCTGAACGTGACACCCGTAACACTGGGGTACCCATGAGGCGTGGCATGAGTAGCATTCCAGCCGCTCAGCGTGGCTCTCGACTCTGGCCATCGCGACCTCGGCGAGCGGACTCGTCCAGGCGTCATCCATAGCGATTTGTCTTAGCAGCGGGACCTTAAAGTCGACTCCCGTGGCCGAATGAAGAACCACGCCACCATCCTGTTTCACCACGTTCCCGAACGGATTGCCGCGGGCCGTGAGCAAGAAACCCTCCCCGGCAGGGTAGCTGGTGCCCATGGCCGTCTCGGCCAGCGCCCTATCGGATAGGCCCCTAGCTGCTGGGTCGAGATCCCTGGCGAACTCCTCTCCGAAGCCCAGCGGCAGCTCCCAGGGAAACTCACCGGGAGTGCCGTGACAATCGGCGCACTCTATTTCCACCTGCGCTAGGGTGGTGCCGAAGATGTTTCCATCCCCATGAATATCGACCGTCGTATGGCAGTCCTGGCACAGGAGTCCACCGCTGGGGTTCTCCGGGCGGCTCTCGATCTGGTGGTGCAGATCATCCGAGATGAACAGGTATTTCTTCGTGTGTAGAGGCGGCTGCTTGTCCCCTGTCTCACTGAACGGGCTTCCGTACTCGAACTCCATGAGTCCCTGATAGGTCACGCCAATCCGCTTTCCGCGGTTGTGGCAGGAGTTGCAGGATTCCACGGGAATACCGCCGCCTGCCTCCCGAGTTCCCACGATCCGGTGGCGGAGCATATGACCCTGTTCGTCCTTGTCAATCGTGGGATCCTCGCCCTCGTAGTATCCCTCGTTGCCATACAGGACATGACACGCCGAGCAACCCATACCGCGAAAGTCGCCTCGTTTCTCGCGACCTCGAACGCCGACATGACAGCGCTGACACTGCTGGCGCTGGTACGTGAATCCGGCCAGTATCGGCTCAGCTTCGATCTCCCCGACGGACGGGTTCGGGATCTGGCTCAGCTGGGTCGGAAACTGGTCGGGGTGCGCCTCGACCATTTGGGCCATGTATTCCTTGTACGCCTCGGTGCCAACGCTGGGAACCGACCCATCCGTGTCCTCTACGTCGTAGTTGCCCCACGGAACCTTATAGTTCTGTACCTCCTCGATGCCCCAGGTATGGAGGTTTCCTTGGATCTTCCCGGCCTCCGTATTCATGAGCGAGCGCTCCACCCGGTACGCGTAGCCCGCATGGCACTGGCCACACGTTTGATTGGCCACCCAGATGCTGCCGGGGTCCGGATAGAACTCCTGCGGCCCGGTGTCTGGCATGCTGGCGGGCTTGCCGGAGTGCGCTTCCTCGGCCGTTGCCGCGGCCGGATTGCCACCGTGACACACGACACAGCCCTCCGGGTCGCCGTGTCCGGTCCCCATGGCCCGAATGGTGGCCAGCATGACACTTCCTTCCTCGCGGATCGCCTCGATGCCCTCGTGGCATCCTACGCATCCCGAGCTACCCGTCGCTTGTGCCGCATCAACGGTGCGCGTTTCAGCGTCGTCTCCGTCGCCTGAGGAAGGGCCCGCGCAGGCGGGCGCAGCCAGAGTCAACAGCACCAGTGCGGCCACCCGTGTTCTCATCAGTTCAGCTTCCATCTAAAGTTGAAGTCGAGGCGGAAACGCTTCTGGAACGTATCTTCGCGTGGCTCTTGCCGGGCGCTCCACAGAGTCCAGAAACGCACGTTCGCGTTATCCAGGTACTGGTATGTGAACTCCACAAGATGCCCACGGAAGTTCGTCGCATCGAGAAAGTCATCCTGTGCCAGCGCAGAGAAGACGGCCTCGCGTCCTACGTCCTGATATCGGTACACAGCCTGCCAAGTACCCTGTTCGCGGGCGTTTCCGACTTTGCCGCCGACGGCGAATCCGTTTCCATCGAATCCATCTGCTTCTGACCCGTTGGACACCAGCTCAGCTGAAACAATGACCGGAATTTCGCCTTTGAACGTGGCCGTCGCGAAGGCGCTCAAGATATCAAAACGGGAAGCGAACGCGGTGGTGTCGCCGTTAATAGTCGTCACCAGCGCGTTGCCTTGGTTCTCACGTGCGAGGCTCAGGGCCCCCGCCGCGTCCGGGGTACCATATGAGTAGAACCCGAGGGCTCCGACGAGGCCCAGCTTCTCGGTCGGTTTAAGCCGCGCCGCTGCCTGGATCACTCCGAGATGTGTGTCTTCTCCGCCGCCCTGATGCTGGAGGATATAGGCGCCCCCTGCGAGCCGCAGCTCGTCGGCTGGCTCGAAGATGGCTCCGACACCTTCTGGCTGAATGTCCGCGTCCCACACGAGCTCGCCAAAGACCGCCGGCTGCAAGAAGGGATGCGCGAACTTGCCGGCCTGGATCTCGAGCGGCCGCTCTGTGTTTGGCTTCCAGCTCAAGAACACTCGATCAAACGCGATCCGGAAGTTACGGAAGCCCGTTCCCAGGTTCTGGTGAGTCGAGTTCGGGTCGTTGGCCCCCGGAGCCGTGACAAGTCGTGCGCCTACCCTTAGCCCATGGCCCAAATCACTGTTCGCCGAAACTCGAAACCGAATACGACCGCGTTCCCGATCCGACGAGGTGCGCCGGTCGCGGTCCAATTCTCCTCGAAGCCTGAGGTCGGCCGAGACCTTCACGTTCGGCTCTGCCTCTTGCGTAGCAGCCGGAGCGGGCAGGGGGAGAGAGAGCAGACAGGGGACCATCAACGTGACGACAAACATGGTTTTCATCACCGATGACACCTCGTGGTGAAGGTCGCCAGCTTACTCGAGTGAGGTACGCACATTTACTCAAGTAATTATACGCACATTTGTTAGAAGTTCTGTCTGCGCTTCCAAGCGCGCTAGTGGGGACTTCTCCTCGAGATCCGGTGGGGGAGTTCCCCACGCGAGCCAAGGGAACTGCAACCGGTCGGGGTGGCGTACGCGGTATCTCCCGGGACCGGTGGCACACAGTAGGATGAGGGCGAAGAGAAGCACCAGGTCACGCTCTAGGCCCGGTGAGACGCCAGCGGGGATCTGAACGGTCACAAGAGCGCCCAGGATCACAGCCGCGAGAATCAACGTCGCCGGCCGATGTACAACCCCAACCAGGAGCGCCGCCGCAGCTATCACTTCCACCCAACCGACGACCGGGCCCAGGATTCCTGGCAGGCCGAATCCGGCGAACTTGTCCATCGCTGCGGGGAAATCAATCGCCTTTGGGACGCCGTGCCACAAGAACACCGCAGCAGTGACAATCCGCATGCCGAGCAAAGCGCCATGAGTCGGTCGACTGCTTTCGATCATGGACTCATCATCAGCCAACCCTCTCGCCAGGGCAAGAGGCGCGGGAGTGCGCCCCGTTTCCAAACTGCAACGGAAACTGCATCGGCGCGGGCCGGTGTGTATCGGCGTGTACACGCGTCGCGGCTCTGTTTTCGGCGTGTACCGGCGTGTATCGGCGCCAACCGGCGTCAGCACAGCCGCTTTGCAAGCAGGAGGTCACCGGTTCGATTCCGGTCGGCTCCATTCCGCTAATCGTTGTGAGCGCAGTCGGTTCCGGTCAACATACGAATCTGATTAGGATCCGATAGGGGCTGTTCTTGGGGCTGTTCGGGGCCCTCAGGTGAGTTTGTCAGCTCCATCCAGGTACCATATCCATCGGTGGCAATTGACTATGGCTGGAGCAGACGCGGTCGTCGATGGGGAGGAGGAAGTCGGCATCCGTGTTGCCGCGGAGGTACGCCGCCGGCTCGTCGATGGCAGTTAGCTCGCTAGAGCGTTTTCTGCGTCATTCGCTCGGCGATGTGATCACGCTTGCCGGATCGCTAGTGCAACAATCGTGAGCGTCGGGTTGCCAGCCCCGCTGGAACTGAACACGCTGCCATCGCTGATGAACAGGTTTGGCACGTCGTGAGATCTCGACCGTAACCTGCAACGACCTTGCTGCGGGCCTCGAGCCAAGGAGGGTCGAGGTCCGACCCGCGGGGCGCTCCCTCTAGGCCGACACGTATGCGAGCGTCGGGTAGACCTCCGGATCGCCCTCGACACCGACCTCACGCAGGATCGGGGTGATGACCTCGGCAAACCGGTTCAGAGCCTCCTCCGACTCCCAGACGTCGACGACGCGAAAGCTACTCATACCCTGCCCCGCGATATGCGCCAGCAATCCTTCAACGGGCCAATCAGCCGGAGACTCGAGCCGACTTCTGCCGCCCGTCAGTATCCGTACGGTCTCCTCGTATTGCTGCTGTGTGAATTCGGGGGACACCAGAACCATCGGCATAGCTTCCTCCCTGTCGTTAAGTACAGCCGTTGGGGACGGCCGCGGCAGGAGCCACGGGGGTCACGGACTCTACGACTGTCAGTACGTCTCGGCAAAGCGCTCGCGCTGTTCCGCGCTGCCGAGCGTGATCAACGTGCACCCTTCCGGCAATCGCATGCCCGCAGAGAGGTCCGTAGCAATCCCACCGTTCCCCTGCACACCGATCACATTGAGCCCGGTGCGCTCACCGATGCGTGCTTCCGAAAGCGTCTTCCCCGCCAGGGATTCCGGAAGGGGAACGTGGAACAGGTCGACGCCCTCTCCGAGGACGACGAGCTCTCGCCCCTGTACAAGCGAGAACACGGTCTGTACGCCGAATGAGGCGTAGCTCAGCACGAAATCGGCACCGGCCCGGCGGATAGCCTGGACGTTTCGCTCGTGCGTTGCTCGCGTGATCGTTCGTGTTTCGGGGTTCAGCCGGCGGCAGTAGATCGTCAGGTAGATGTTCATGGCGTCATCATTCGTCGTCAGCAGGACCGACGGCGTCTCGGCCGTGGTCGCTCCGCACTCGTACTCCTCGAGGCGCTCGGTCTGGGGCAGGCCGAAGATGACTTCCTTCTCGCGCAGCTTCTCCGGATCCCCGTCCACGATGATGATGTGGCGCAGGTTCGGCAACTGGTCGCGGATTTTCCGGACCTTCGCCACGTGCTTCTTCTGGGTGAAGATCACCGACGTCCCGGCGTTCGCCAGCCGCGTGTGGAGCGACTCGTTTCCGAAGGCCGAGAAGAGCGGCTGGGCGATGGCCCCGCGCTTCAGGATCGCCACGAAGCCGAGGTAGAGCTCGGGGACGCGGTCCATGAAGAGGCAGACCCGCTCGCCGGCTTCGACGCCGAGGTCTTCGAGGTACTTCGCCATCCCGTTCGTGAGGACGCGGAGGTCGTCGTACGTGAAGGTCCGCGAGTCGCCCGCGTGGTTCTCCCAGATCAGGGCG
>JBDLJJ010000132.1:0-6732 GCA_039714435.1 Gemmatimonadota bacterium
CAAATTGGAGGCAGGCAAGACGTAGAGCGACCCCCTATATTGCAACGCATGAACGACCGAGCATTTCATCTGGCCCAAGCGAATTTCTCGCGCGGCCTCGGTCTGATCGGTAGTTCTGTGATGGACCCGTTCGTGGCGCTTCTTGAACAAATCAACTCGTTGGCGGACCGGAGCCCGGGTTTCGTCTGGCGCCTTCAGACCGCGGACGGAGACGCAACCGCGATCCGCGTTTTCGACGATCCCTTGATCATCTTCAATATGTCCGTATGGGAGACGATCGAGTCACTTCACGAGTATGTGTACAGCAGCGCTCACGTGGTACCGCTGCGAAAGCGTCGTGATTGGTTCGAGAAGATTGAGACGCCCGCCTCCGTACTGTGGTGGATTCCGGCCGGCCACACACCGACTGTCGAGGAAGCGGTGGAGCGGTTCGGATTCCTAACAACAGCGGGCCCGACTGCCGAGGCCTTTACCTTCGCGAAACCGTTTCCATCGCCGGCTGATGTTTCGGGAGCCCAGCTTCGCCCGCTTGCGGGCTGCGGGTCATAGACGTGACGTATCTACCGCCGTTCGCCATGGAACGCTGGCAGTCCCATCACGAGCACTATGTGGAGCATAATCTGTCGGACAGCGGCGTTCACCCGCTGTCGCTGGGAGAGGTGCTCCAGCTCACGCAGCAAAGCCTTGCCGAGATTCGCCTGGGCTATACTCAATCAGACGGAACGCCGGGGCTGAAGTCAGCCATCGCCGCTCTGTACGACGGCGCCACTGAGGCGAACGTGGTCGTAACCACGGGTGGGGCCGAAGCCAACATGGTCGCGGTCTGGGAGCTCGTCCGTCCGGGTGACCGGGTCGTGATCGTCCAGCCGGCCTATGGACAGATCGGCGGACTGGTTCGGGGGCTGGGCGGTGAAGTCGTGGGCCTCCCGCTGAGGGAGTCTCTGGGCTGGCAGCCGGAGCCGGGCGCGGCGGCCGACCTGATCAGCGCAGACACACGGCTGGTCGTCGTCACGAATCCCAACAATCCGACCGGGGCGATCCTGAATCAGGCCAGCCGAGACGAATTGCTGGCCGCGGCGGCTCGGGCTGGCGCCTGGGTATTGGCGGACGAGGTGTACACGGGAGCCGAGTTGGCCCGCGAACCGACCCCGAGTCTGTGGGGTGACTACGAGCGCGTAGTAGCAACGAACTCCCTATCCAAAGCGTATGGCGTCCCGGGTCTGCGCATCGGGTGGCTCATCGCTCCCGAAGATCTCAAGGAGAAGTGCTGGGCGCGGAAAGACTACACAACGATCGCGCCATCGGCCCTGAGCGACTCGATCGCCGCAGCCGTCCTCCAGCCAGAGGTTCGCGCCGCGCTACTAAGCCGCACCCGCGGGATTCTGGTGCAGAACTTGGCGTTGGTCTCCGAGTGGGTCGCCGCACTTGGCTCAGCTTTCACGTTCCGGCCTCCCGATGCCGGTGCGATCTGCTATCTCAGGTACGCCTTCGAGTCGAACTCGACAGAACTTGCCGAGCAACTGAGAATGAATCAGAGTCTGCTGATCGTTCCCGGTGACCATTTCGGTATGGACGGCTATCTTCGTTTGGGCTTCGGTCTGCCCGAAGCTGAATTGGACCTTGCGCTGGTGCGTTTGGGCGAAGGTGTCCGCCTCGCGATCGAGGCGGGAGCTGTCTCAATCTGAGCCAGGGGCGAAGCTAGAGTGCTGCGGCTGCACGAATACGAATACCACCAACCACCAGACCTCGAGGCCGCCCTCGGCCTGCTGGCTGAGCACGAGGGCGACGTCATGCCGATCGCCGGTGGCACGGACCTCGTGCCCAACATGAAGCACCGCCTCTTCACGCCCGGCCACCTGGTCAGCCTGAGCGGCCTTCCGCAGCTGCGCGGAATCGAGGAGACGGATGAGGGCCTCAGAATCGGTGCCTGCGAAACCCTGAATGCCCTGGCCCAGCATCCGATCATCATGGACCGATTCCCTTCCCTGGCCCACGCTTGTTCGCTGATTTCAGGGCCACAGCTCCGTCGGGTGGGAACGATAGGCGGAAACGTCTGCCTCGATACCCGCTGTACCTACTACAATCAGACCGAGTTCTGGCGCCAGGCGCTCGGGTACTGCCTGAAGAAAGACGGCACGCTGTGCCACGTCGTGAAAGCGGGTACACGGTGCGTCGCGGCGCACTCGGCTGACGCCCCCGGTGTTCTGATGACGCTTGACGCCCGCCTGAGCATAGCGGGCCCGGCCGGCACCCGAGAGATCGCTGTCGATGAATTCTTCACGTCGGATGGTATTTGGAACCGTCGCATGGAGCCGGGTGAGCTGCTTCTGTCGATCACCTTACCGTGGCCAGACAAGACAGCCCGGTTCTCGTTCCAGAAGCTCCGGTCCAGAAACGCGATCGATTTCCCGCTTCTGAATCTGGCAGCCGCGGCGAGCTTCGCGGAAGACGGAACCGTACTGGGGCTGCAAATGGTAGCGTCCGGGATGGGTTCCTATCCTCGCCGCATAGGGAAAATGGAGGATGCGGCGGTTGGAAACCGGCTCACCGACTCCGTCATCGACGCGGTCGCGCAGCAGGCCTACCGGCAGTGCCACCCTCTCGACAACATCATCGTAGATAAGGATTGGCGTCGCTCCATGGTGAGCGTCCTCGTACGCCGTTGCCTGGGGGAACTATCGCGCCATGCCTCGTAGCACACACCGGTCTCGTAGCACGGTCTTCTAGACGCAGAAAAACCTGCCAGCACGAGGCTGACAGGCTTTCTACTGGCCCGGGGGGCAGGAGTCCCGGACACGTCATATCTCCCTGAGGGAGATCGCTTACCCAGCCGCTTCAGATACTCGCGTCGAGCGGATCGAAAATCGCTTCGGCGAAGTCAAACAGGTCGTCGAACAGGCCCACGAGATCTTGCAGGGCTTCGATATCGGCCCCCGTCAGCTCGCTGCCGTCGGCCATGACGAAGACAGGATTCTCTCCCGTTCCCGACACATTGACGACCACGGTGCCATTGTAGGAAATGGTGCCGTTGAGGGAATCGTCTAAACCTGATGTGGCGTTGAGTACGACATCGTCACCGCCATCGGAAACGGACAGAACCACGGTGGCAGTTTCGAGTTGCTCCGGGCCTGTGACCGCGATGTTCATATCCAGCGCTACCGAAACGTCCTCAGCGGGAACGGCCACAGAGTACAGCAGATCCAGATCGACGGATTCGGCCAGCAGGTTGAAGGCGACCGTCTGCGACATGTCGAAGTCGACAACATCGGTACCATCGGATACAAAGCCGGCGCCGGCCAGAACGACGGCGAAGTCGTTTTCAGTAGCCGTGACCACGACGTCGATAAAGTAGTCGACCCGAGTAACGCCCCCTGTCTGGGCCACGAGCCCGAGACGAGTGGACGACGGGCTGCTTTCGTCGGTCAGGTCCAGATGCCCGATATCAGAACCGGATGCCGGACTTACGGGCTGCCGCGTGAGCGGATCGATCGGATAGAGCAGGAACCTGACGCCGTTGGCTGGCGCGCCGGTCAGCGCCTCATTGAGGACGTACTTGAGGAACTCGTCGCTCCACTCGAAGGTCTTGCCCAGAAGGTTGGCCGGAAAAATCGGCACGCTGCCGCTGCCCGAGAGTACGAAGTTCTGGACGACCTGGGCGTTGGCGCCCTCGATCACTTCCCGTGGGTTGGCTAGATTTCGCGGTAGAACGAATGACGCGACGCCGGCTGAGTCGAGCGCCGGCCCGACGAGAGCGAGACTGGCGAGGACATCGTCATCGCCGTTCAGCTGCGTCTCGATCGTATTGGTAGCCTGGGCCGTCTGCTGCGGCTCGAAGTTAGTACCGCCGAGGCCGGTGGGGTCGCCTCCGCAGGCGGCCAGGCCAACGGCCAGGGCGAGCCCCAGCGGCAGCTGGAGCAGACGAGATACCTTGTTCATGTAACCCTCCGGCAATTCTGTGCGTTCTTCTAAGTGGGTCCGAGTCACCACATGAGCACCCGTTCAATTGCAAGGCGCGTGCCGCCTCGGTTGCTTGACGTTGGCGGCCTGGGATGGGAAGGTGAGAGAATGGTGAAAGCAGCGAGACGCATAGGGATTCTGGCCAGCGGGGGGCCGGCTCCAGGCATAAACAGCGTGATCAGTTCGGCTGCCCTGAAGGCCCTGGACGAGGGTCTCGAAGTTGTCGGAATCTTCGACGGATTCAAGCATCTGATGGCAGGCGAGGATGTGACCCGCGTGCTCAAAGTGGCAGATGTTTCGCGGATTCACACACTTGGCGGTTCGATTCTACGCACCTCACGGGCCAATCCCGCGCAGTCGGAAGAAGACCTCCAGCGCACAGTCCAGACACTGCGGGACCTGCGCATTGAATTGCTCGTAACCATTGGCGGCGAAGGCACCACCTACGTGGCGAGTCGGGTTGCGGAGGCGTCGAACGGATCCATACGCGTCGTCAACGTTCCGAAGACCATCGATAACGACATCCCGCTTCCCCGTGACCGGCCGACGTTCGGATTCGAGACCGCCCGCCACGTCGGGACCGATATCGTGCTGAATCTCATGGAAGATGCCCGAACGACCGGCCGCTGGTACTTCGTGCTCGCCATGGGCCGGACCGCCGGGCATCTGGCGCTCGGCATCGGCAAGTCATGCGGCGCCACCCTGACCCTGATACCTGAGGAATTCGCCTGCCGGCCCACGAGTCTGGAAGCGATCAGCCGGGTGCTGGAGGGGGCCATTCTGAAGCGGAAGGCTTTGGGCGCGCCGCACGGTGTAGCCATTATCGCGGAGGGCATCAGCGGGCTACTCGATCCCAAAGAACTGGAGTCCGTGCCGGGAGTTGAGGTCCGGCATGACTCGCACGGCCATCTTCGCCTGGCTGAGATTCCTCTGGAGACGATTCTCAAGCGCCGCGTTCAGAGCGCCCTCGCCGAGCGGGGCGACCAGGTCACGATTGTGGATCTACCTCTGGGCTACGAGCTGCGCAGCGCACCACCCATTCCCTTCGACATCGATTACACTCGAACCCTGGGATACGGCGCGGTAGAGGTTCTGCTCCGTCCGCCGGCGACGCCGGAGGAGGCACTCGGCGGCCTGGTATGCCTCGGGCCGGCCGGCCGTCTGAGCGTACTCCCGTTCAGCAGGCTTCGGGACCCGGAGACAGGGCGCACTCGCGTCCGACTCGTGGACACCGCGGCCGAGTCCTATCTCGTCGCGCGCCAATACATGATCAGGCTGACCCTTCAGGACCTCAGCGATAGCGGTTCGTTACCATCCATCGCCGCGGTGTCCAATATGAGTCCGGCGGACTTCGAGGAACGATTCCGAGGCACGGTAGTGACGTGCTGAGTCGGGCCTCGTCTTTCTCGACAGTGTTGTTCGACCTGGACGGGACTCTGATCGACTCCACGGACCTCATCCTCGCCTCTTATCGGCACACCATGCGCGAGCACCTGGGACAAGATTCCCCGGACTACAAGTGGCTGGAGACGATCGGTCGCCCGCTCCGGGTGCAGCTGGAGGATTTCTCCCAGGACGAGGCCGAGGTCGAGTCTATGGTAGCCACCTACAGAGCTCACAATCACTCAGCCCACGACGACCTGGTGCGGCCGTTCGAGGGCATTCGGGGTGTGCTGGAAGACCTGATGTCAGGCGGGGCCATTCTTGGAATCGTGACCAGCAAGCATTCGGTGGGTACCGCCATGGGCCTGCGGGCCTGCGGGATCGAAAGCGAGTGGTTTCAGACGATCGTCACCTCGGACAGCGTAGAGGAATACAAGCCGCACCCGCGTCCGGTGCTGGCGGCGCTGGAAGATCTGGGCACCGCGCCGGGCGAAGATGTGCTCTTCGTCGGAGACAGCGTCCATGATATGCACAGTGGCCGGGCGGCCGGCGTAGCCACTGCCGCAGCAGTGTGGGGACCCTACGAGGCGCCCGGACTGGGGTCCATCGAACCGGATTACTGGCTGCGCAGCGTCACCGAGCTTCGCTCGTTAGTTCTGGCGTAGACTCGGGCTCGGGCACGCCCGCCAGTGCCGCCCTCATGACCTCTTCCAGATTCTCCACCAGGATGAACTCGCTCGCCGCCTGCACGTCTTCGGGCAGATCCTCGAGGTCACCGGCGTTTTCCGCCGGCAGGATGATTTTACTGATTCCGGCTCGCTGAGCGCCCAGCACCTTTTCCTTCACTCCCCCGATTGGCATTACCCGGCCCGTCAGGGTTATCTCGCCCGTCATCGCCACGTCGTGCCTGACAGCCCGTCCGCTGAGCGCACTGACCAGCGCCATGGCCATGGCGATCCCCGCCGACGGCCCTTCTTTGGGAACGGCTCCGGCCGGGACATGGATGTGCATGCCGTTACCAGTGAAGCGGCTCTCCGGAATACCAAGCAGCTCGGCCCGGGTCCGGGCGTAGGTCAGAGCGGCACGAGCGCTTTCTTTCATCACGTCGCCCAGCTGCCCCGTAAGGACCAGATCCTCCTTGACGCCGCGGGTGACACTGCACTCCACCAGCATGATGTCGCCGCCCGCTGGCGTGTAGTACATGCCCGTCGAGACCCCGACCGTGTCGTCTTCCAGTTTCTTTTCCGGATGCACCTTGGGCTGACCGAGGAACTCCCTGATGTCCGACTGCGCCACGTGCACTGTCTCCGCCTCACCCGAGGCAATTTTCCGGGCCGATTTTCGGGCGATCGAGCCCAATTCGCGCTCCAGATTCCTGACTCCGGCCTCTCG
>JBDLJJ010000133.1:0-6729 GCA_039714435.1 Gemmatimonadota bacterium
GCGCTTCCGACCCACCAGTGTCGGAGTTGGTGCAGATCGATCTCGAGGGTCGGCCGGTCCTCGGACTGGCCGACGCCCCGGTCACCATCGTCGAATACACCGACTACGGGTGCCCATGGTGTGCCAAGTACGCTGAAGAGACGTACCCCAGGCTGCTCGCCGAGCACGGCGGCAAGATTCGTTATTCAGTGCGTAACTTCCCCGTCGGGCAGTTACACCCTCAGGCTCCGAAGGCGGCCGAAGCGGCCGAATGCGCCGCCGACCAGGAGCGGTTCTGGGAGTATCACGACGTGCTGTTCGAGAACCGTACCACGCTGGATGTGCCGAGCCTCAAGGAGTACGCGGCACAGTTGGGGCTCGACAGACCACGATTCGAGGCTTGTCTCGATTCGGGTGAGAAGGCCGACCTCGTACAAGCCGACTTTCAGGAAGGCATCGCAAACGGTGTCCGCGGAACGCCGACGTTTTTTGTTAACGGACGCAGCCTTGTAGGAGCACAGCCGCTAGAGGTCTTCGAGAGGATCATCAACAGAGAGTCTCAGTAAGCGCGGCAGCGCAGGGTCTTCGCCCTCATAGCCTTCGTCTCTCCTTCTGCCATTCTGACCCGCAGTACCTTCCCCGCCGAACGTCAGATACCTTTGCCGCGTTAATGAACTGACAGACTTATCAGCAGTTTGGAGTCATAGGGGCTGGCAACTCATCAGGTAAGGCCGCCAAGTGAACGAACCGGATAACGCGACGGGACTAGACCGCTTCCTGAGACTGTTCTCAGACGTTCGGAGCGGCGAAGGAACATCGGCACTCATCCTGGCCCTCAACGTGTTCCTGATTCTCACGGCTTACTATCTGATCAAGCCGGTCCGGGAAGCTCTGATTCTTTCCGGCGGCGGGGCCGAGGTGAAGAGCTACGCCGCGGCCGGCCAGGCCCTGCTGTTGGCGGGCGCCGTGCCCCTGTATGGCTGGCTGGCCGGCAAGCTCCCGCGCAAACGCCTCATCAATATCGTCACGTTCTTCTTCGTAGCCTGTCTCGGCGTGTTCTTTCTGCTCGCCCAGACGAGCCTGCCACTCGGGGTCCCCTTTTATCTGTGGGTCGGTGTGTTCAACCTGATGATCGTGGCGCAGTTCTGGTCCTTCGCCAACGATCTGTACACAAGCGACGAGGGCGAGCGCCTATTTCCGGTCGTAGCATTTGGCGCTTCGGCGGGCGCGGTATTCGGCAGCTATGTCGCCGGCCGGGTCATTGAAGTGATCGGCATCAATCCACTCCTCCTCCTGGCCGCGGCGCTTCTGCTCATCGGTCTGACGCTGACCAACTACGTGGACCTCCGCGAGCGCCGGCGCACGGAAGCGGGCGTACCTGAACAGCAGACGACGGCTCTCCAGCCGGCCGCAACCGGTGAGATCCGTCTCGAGACCGGAGAACTCACGCAGCTGAGGGACGCCTTCCTGGCGCGCCTGGCAGAGGTCGAGGCGGAAGAGGGATCAGGTGCCGGTGACGAAGGCGAAGACCTGCTGCGAGTCCGATCAGGCAAGGCGGCTGGATTCGCCGCCAAGCCGGAGTCCGACCTGAGAAGCGGCCCGCCCCAGGAAGGCGGGAGCGCCTTTGGGCTCGTGTTCCGGTACCGCTACCTGCTCCTCATTGCCATCATGATGCTCCTGCTCAACTGGGTGAACACGACCGGTGAGTACATTCTCGGCAGCGTGATCGAGGATGCGGCCACCGGGGCTGTTGCGGCGGGAACCGCGGAAGGCCTCGGAGTGGGCGAATATATCGGCCGCTTCTACTCCGACTTCTTCCTCGTCGTCAACGCGCTAGGCCTGTTTCTGCAGCTCTTCGTCGTCTCCCGGGTGCTCAAGTATCTAGGGGTGCGCGCCGCGCTCGTCATTCTCCCCATACTGGTTCTGGGCGCCTATGCGCTCCTGGCCTTTTACCCGGTGCTGGCCTTCGTTCGCTGGGCCAAGACGGCTGAGAACGCTACCGACTATTCGCTTCAGAACACGGTGCGCAACGTTCTCTTCCTGCCCACTACGCGCGAGCAGAAATACAAGGCCAAGCAGGCGATCGACTCTTTTTTCGTGCGGGCCGGAGATGTCCTGTCGGCCGGTGTCGTATTCGCCGGCACGACGTGGCTCGCCATGTCCACCATGCACTTCGCGCTGTTCAACATGGTTCTCGGCGGCGTCTGGCTGACCGTCGTTCTGGCGATCGGAGTTCGTTACCGCAAACTCGTGGCGTCCGGGCTCCCACCGTCCTAGACGGCCCGCGGACCAGCCCTGCCCACTAGAGCGCAGCCCTAAAAGGCGACGCTCACCCTTCCGTAGAAGACTCGTCCGGCTTCTGGCACCTGAAGCCCCGTAAACGGGTCCTTGGCGTTGAGGTGGTCCACGTAGAATTCATCCGCGATGTTCTCCACCCCGAACCGAATTAGGAGCCGCTCCGAAACCTGCCAGCCGAAGCGCACGTCGCCTGTGACATATCCGTCCGTCGGCGTCTCGCCGCGCGCCAGAGACACCCGGTTCGCTGTCGCCTCTGCCACCAGGTTCAGTGTGGCCTCTCCATAAAACGTGCGTGAGGGGAGTTCGTAGCGCAGTCCCGCGGCGCCGCTGGCAGGAGCAATGCCGATGGCGGGCTCGTCCAGCAAGTCGTCCTCTCCCCACAGATAGTCCGCCGCCAGCTTGAGCGTCCAGTCGTCTGTCAGTCCGACAGCGGCCTGGGCGTCGAAGCCCCAGAAAGTGGCGTCCCCGTTCACGTACTGAAACACGACATCAGGACTCAGCGGCAGCCGCCTGGGCAGCTCCGTCGGAGTGAGGGTGATGTAATTGTCTATCGTGCGCCCGAAAAAGCTGGCCTGGAGAGATAGCCGCTTGTAGGTACCCTCCAGCCAGACATCCGCCTGGTTGCTACGCTCCGGCGCGAGGTCCGGATTCCCCACGAACTCGGCTGCGATCTGCGCCTTTGAAGCGGGAAACCGGTCCGAATACCGTTCGAGGGCATCCGCGGTTCGCACCGCCGATCCCGCTCCCAGGTTCAGGGTCCAGTTCGAACTCAGCCCCACGGCCAGGGTGGCGGCAAAACTCAGATTCGTTTCGTCTGAATCCAGATTCGTGCTCACGTTGTCGGTGAAGAACTGACTCGCCGTATCGGCTCGGGCAGCGACGAGGTCAACTCGGCCCGCCACGGAAACGCGCACGTGGTCGCTCAGCCGCCTGTCACCCCTCGCGAACAGGCCGACATCAGATATCGTGACGTCGGGCCACACCAGATCCTCGAACAACAGCGGCTGTGGATCCATGTCGGCTCGGCGCACAGTTCGTATGGCGTTGCGGTTGGCCGTATATCCGTCCAGGCCGACCTCGAGCTCCAGGCCGCCCAGTTCCAGGTTCGCCGCGCCGCGGCCGCCGAATACTTCCGTGGAAGTCGTCACTTCCACGTTGAGCGGAAAGGACGGCATACGGATCGGATTCGGCTCCGCCGTCGGCTTACCCGCGTTCGTCATATCGTGGTCCGTGTCGCTGAAGTAGGCCTGAAAGTCGAGATTGTTGAGCGCGGCGTTTCCGGCGGACAGGTCGGCGGTCCAGCGCCCCGAAACATTGGCTGTATGGAACAGGTCGGCGTTCAGAAGCCTCCCGGGGTAGTCAATGGGCCCGCCCTGATCCTGGTACCCTCCCCCTAGCACGAGCCGCGAATTGGCCCCGGTTTCGAAAGCGAGCTTGCCGCGAGCTTCCCAGCTCTCGAAGTCGCCAGGAACCTGGACGCCGGCTCCGTCCCGGTAATCATTTCCCTCCCGAAAGACGCCAAACCCCCACCAGGAGAAGCCTCCGGACCGGCCCGATAGAGAGCCCGATGTCTCTACAGCTTCGAGATTGGTGTTATAGCCCGAGTTGAGCGTTCCGTGGGTTCCTTGCCGCACTATCGGCATGCGCTGCGTTTCCACGCGGATCGCGGCCAGGTTTCCCGCGCCCCAGGTCAGGGCGTACGGGCCCTTCACGACCTCGAGGCTGCTAAAAGCCAGCGGATCTACATGTGTCAGCGGCGAATCCATCCGCGCCGGTCCGGCCGGGAAACGGCGCTCCCCGTCGATGTAGCTGCCCACCTCGGTCTCGCGCAGTCCGCGCACGACAGGGTCCAGCCCCAGAGGCCCTCGCCGCACAGCGGAGACGCCCGGCAGTTCGCGCAGAAGCTCGCCAGGGTCTCTCGGATTCGACTCCCTGAGCGCCTCCTGCTCGAGCCGGCCTTCAGGCCGCAAGTCCGGCCGAAGCACCGTGACGTCGATCCCCCCGAGTTCGATAGGTTGAACGATTAGCGCGACCTCGAGGCTCACGCTCTCGCCCGCTACGATATCCACCTGACGCTCGAGAGTTTGGAATCCGAGCGCCTGAATACGGACAAGGTGGCTACCGTCCGCGATTCGGTGCAGGTGAAATCTGCCTGTAGCGTCCGTGGCAGCCCGAGTTCCTGTCCCTGGGACCGCCACCAGCGCAGCCCGGATCGGACTGCCGGTACCCTGTACGGTAATGCGGCCCATCAAGTCCCCGGTCTCCTGAGCAGACAAGGGACCCGCAAGTATGAGCAGAGCGGCTGCCGCCACCCACCGAATGCTTCTCATCGTATTCTCCCACGTGTATTCGTCGCGGGCAGCGCCGCGCTGCGCGCGAGTGTGCGCGCTGGGCGGTGGCCCGGTGGTCGTGAAAACTTTCAGCTGTGTGGAACTGAATTCGGCTGGTTAGCCGACAGGGGGACCATTCGCAGGGGGGAGAAACCAGGGGTCGAGCAGGGAGAAAGGCGGGCGCTCCGCAGCGGCTGCGATCGCCGGGGCCGGGACCGGATCCCAGCGCATCGCATCAGATCCCGCTTCCGCCAGGGCAGCCGCGCCGGACAGGCAGCAGTCGTATCCGCACTGACAGTCGTGATCTTCATGTTCGGACGCGGGACTGCCGCCGTGCTCGGCTGGCTCGGCGGCTTGGTCGCTCGCGGCATGGTCGCTAGTGGCGTGGGCGGCGGGATCGGCTGCCGTATCTTCGTGCAACGGGCATTCGAGCAGAACTCGTGCACCGGCCGAGCCCCAGAGAGTGAGTACGGCGAGCGTGATCACGACGATGCGCATGACATCGTCTCTCCAGCCCCTCACCTGCCTCCGCTGCCCAGAATAGATCATCGCGCTAAAGCTTGGCTGCGCCGGGGCTTTACGCAAGGAATTCGGGCCACCATGGCTTCTGCTCCGGACTCTTACAGGTATTGCTGGAACAGGACCATCGCGATCAGGGCAAGCGCCGTGATCACTCCCGTGGCTGGGCCGGGTGCCTCCTCGTACGCATCGGGCAGGAGTTCGAGCAGTACCATGAACACCATGGCGCCTGCCGCGAAGCCGATTCCGAAAGGAAGGCCCGGCTCTACGGTTTCGACGAACAGATAGGCGGGCACCGCCATGAGCGGCTGCGGAAGCGACGAGAACACGCTCCACCCGGCGCAGGACAGCAGGCTCGCACCCCGCGGCCGCAGCACGGCGCTGATAGCGATGCCCTCCGGAATATTGTGTACCGCGATGGCAGCGGTGATGACGAGGGCCAGCTCGGTCCCGCCTCCGAACGAGGCTCCGATCGCCACACCCTCAGCGAACGAGTGCACTGTCATTACGACCACGATCAGCAACATCTGCCGCGCGGATTCGCCAGTCTGGCGGCCGAAGGATACCTCGTGTTCCCCGAGCACGTAGCGCGTGGCCAGAATGAACGCCACGCCCAGGTTGGCGCCGACGATCGTCTGCCAGGCTCCGTGCTGTACCCCTGCTTCCAGGAGACCGAAACTGGCTCCGAGCATGAGGCCGGCGGCGAGTGCGCTGGACCAGGCCACGAGCCGCGGAGAGATGGTTCGTGTGAAGGCGAACGGGAGCGCTCCGAGACCTGTAGCCAGAGCCGTGACCAGGCCGAAGACGAACACGACGAACACAGGATGGTACGTCATCTGATCACTCCACCGAACAGAACCACCAGGCTGAGTGCGACACTTGCCACGACAGCAATACTTGTGGCTCCAGCCCCCCTGTAGGCGCCCGGAAGCATCTCGACGAGCACCAGTGTCAGCAGCGCACCCACCGCGAAGCCCTGAAGCCACACCAGAGCGGCCGGGGCGGCGCCGAGCACAGCGAAGGTCCCGACCGCCAACAGCACCTGGGTGATGTTCACCGCCAGCGCTAATCCCGTTACGGTCCGCAGACTGGCCGGCCGGTCGCGTACGACGGCTCCCAGGACGGTCGCCTCGGGAATGTTGTGCAGCCCCATGACCAGGGCCACGAAGATTCCGAAGCGCAGGTCCACCGCCATGGCAACGCCGATCCCGATTCCTTCGGAGGCGGAATGGAGAGTGTCGGTAAGGGCGATCCGGTACCCGTCTCCTGGCTCGTATTGCTCTGGCCGGTGCAGATCGATGAGGCTGGCGCCGGTGGCCAGGTGCGTGAACAGGATGAACAGGACGCCTGCTGCCGCGCCGACGGCTGTTGCCAGCGGCACACCAGAATCGACCGTGCTCAGCAGGTAGGCAGCGCCGAGCATCCCCCCGGAGGCCAGGGCGTACGACCAGCCGATCCAGGCGCTGGTAACTCGCTCACGTCCCAGCAGGGGAAGCACACCAAGGCCTGCCATGCCGGCGGCGAGAGTCGAGTAGAGCAGTACCGTGAGTGTTGGGTGCATAGAAGCTCTCAACCTATTCGGACGACCGCGCGCGGCAACCGG
>JBDLJJ010000134.1:0-6643 GCA_039714435.1 Gemmatimonadota bacterium
CTAGTCTGTTCGGAGGCTCCCAGAGGTTCAAAGTCCCCCAGCGATGCGTCGCGCCGGCACTGTCGATCTCGAATAGCGCTCCGCCGATCCGCTGTTCCATACCACAAGACACGGCGCTGTCTCCCGTAACGGAATACGTAGTCAGGGGCCACCAGGTGTCGAGCCTGGCGGTGAACACCCGAAACGCCTCCTCAGGAGGGCAGGGCACCTCGATGCTGGTGCGGACCGGGGCCAGCAATCTTCCGCTCGATTTACTCACTTGGATTCTTCCTTTCTGGTCTTGATATCGGCTTCAAACGCCTGGAGAACGTCGCTCCAGAAGCCGTCCAGGTATTGCCGAAGTTCGACCAGCCCGCCCGGATCCACCGAGTAAATGTGGCTGGTCCCGCTCCTCTTCTGGGTGACCAGACCTGCCTTGCTGAGGATCTTGAGATGCTGCGACACGGCAGGTCGGCTTACGGGTAAGGTCTCGGCCAGCGCCGTGACGGACCGTGGTCCCTGGCGCAGTCTTTCGAACACATCTCTCCGGGTGGGATCGGACAGGGCCGCGAGTACGCTTGCGTAAGTGGTCATTTACGTAAGTGTACACTTACGCAACATACCGCACAAGTTTCTGTCAGGAAGTGAGAGCCTTTTGGGCCGCGAGCCCCCACGACAGTTCCGAGAACTGCTTCACCTGCACTTCGAATCCTAGCGACTCCAGGTCGGGCACCCGCTCGTCGATCAACCAGAAGAACTCGTCCCCGATCTCTGCCGCGAGTGCTTCGCGGCCGGAACTGCGATAACGATTCAGGATCTGATCCCGTTCGTTCTCGTTGCGGAACATGAGGTCTCCGAACACCGCTTTTCCGCCCCGCCTCAGCGCGGCTGCTACGCGGCGGAACAGCTCGGTCTTTTCTTGGGGAATCAGGTGATGAACGGCGTAAGAGCTGACAACGGCGGAAACTTCATCCAGTGGCGCATCGAAACCCGGGGTCCAATCGAAGAACTCCAGGATGTCACACTGTATCCATTCAACATCAGCGGCCGGACCCAGCTTGTCCCGGGCAACCGACATCATTTCGCTTGATACGTCGACGGCGACGATCCGATCGAATCCAAACAAGCGAGCCGTCAGGTTGCCTGTTCCGGCGCCCAGATCGACGGCTGTGCCCGCACCCACGTCGTTGGCCTCTGCCGCTACCCAGTTCAACAGCGCTTCGTAACCATCTCTAATCGGATTGGACTCGTCGCCTACGTCCGAGTCATAACCAGCGGCGTCATCGTCGTGGCAGAACTTGTCCGCGAAGCGGCTCTTCACGCTACCTCAATCAGCGGTTGCGGACTTCGATACGGGCGACTTTCGGCTGCAGGGGGGGCCAATTTCCGTATGCTAACCAGGCCGCTCCTGTCTCGTCCAGCGCCATGTGTCTGATCAGTGCGTTACGCGTTGGCAGAGGGTGAACAGCCCACTCCTCTCGTTCCGGGAAGAAGCGGAAAACAGCGTCAGCCGAAGCCGATGCTACCCAGATAGTTCCCGTAACCGGGTCAGCGCGAACTACGTAGGGCGCTGCGTCTCGGATGGGCAGGTCGTATTCTTGAAAGCTTTCAGTCGTCGGATCGAAGCGAGCTAGCTTGCCAGCCGAGAATTCGGGAACCCAGACGATGCCCTGGCTGTCGACGTCAAGTCTCCTCGGTCCACTGTGCTTTTGGGGAAGGTCGTATACGTTAAACTCCTCCGTATCCGGCACAAACTGAATCAGCCGTCCGCCAAACAGCTGTGTGAGCCACACCGTACCGTCCGGCGCTACCCTGAGTCCGTACGGGATGGTGCTGCCCCCGCCGCTCATCGGCTTTCCGGGCACAGTGTACGTGGTGACCTCGCCTGACTCCGGATCCACAGCGCCGATCAACTCGGGCGATTTGGTAAAGTGACCGTTGAACCAGACCCTTCCGTCCGGTGTTATCCCTATGCTGTGCGGATACATGCCGATGCCGAAAGACTCCGCTTCGCCAGAAGACGGATCGTAGCGTACCACTTTTTCCGGTGTTCCGAGGGCAACCCACCACTGGCCGGCCTCATCTTCGAAAGCCGCTCGAGGCGATGTCAGGTCTCCGGCAATGTGGATTGACTCAAAGTCTCCGGTGGCCGGATCGAGGCTGTACATCTGGCGCGTCATCATTCCCGTGATTATGACGCGACCGCTACTCGACACGAAGAGATCATGCGGCAATTCATGCGCAACCGGAACAGTATACTCAGTGACCAGAACGTCAGGATCGGCCCGGTAGGAAGGAGCTTCCAGCCTCGGGAGCGGATCTCCAGGCTCGCCGAGATAGGACGACAGCCACATGCCCATATTGAAGGCGTCACCATCGCGCGAGATGTCCCTGTTACGGCGATCGAAAGTGAACATTCGCTCCGCGGTCCGCGACCAATCGCCCGGGCTTCTGAGCAACTTGCCTGGTTTGCCCAGCGCACGATTGAACTGATGGCAGCCGGCGCACTCCAGGATAAAGCGCCTCTTGACCTCTCCATCAGGGAGGGCATTGAGGTAGGACGAACTCGGCAGTTGCTCGAGCAGACTTTCAGAGGATCCGAGCTCAAAGTCGAACGACCGTTCGACCCCCAGTACGGTGGCCTGTGCCGCGCTGTCAGCGAATCCGACCGCGTGAGCTTGAACCCGGTAGTCACCGGGCGCGAGGGGAAGCCTATACAAGCCCAGGGAGTCCGTCAGAACGGACCACTGGACGCTGTCGCCACTCTCTGCCGTGACGAACGCGCCCGGTATCGGCGCTCCAGTCTGGTCGGAGACAGCGCCCGCCAGGCCCGACGCCATGTCGCCTCCGAGCCGGTCGGGCCGCTCGGGAGCAGTAGTTGTGCAGGCAGCCGCCAGACATACGGCGACTGGAATTGAGCTCCACAACGTCCTAGCCAGATAAGCCTTGTGTATTGTCATGATACAACCAGAACACGGCTGGGCTGCGCGACGTTGACTCCAGGCTACTCGCCGGCTTCCGGACCCGCCACGAGAGGTATGTCCGGCGTGACTCCCAGATGCTCCAGGATCAGGCGGTCCTGTGACATCACGATGACCTGTCGCGTACGAGCGATCTGGCACAATAGTGACCACACCTCCTCTGACCGGGCCACATCCAGGTAGGCAAACGGCTCGTCTACGAGCAGCGGAGGCTGGATCTCCAGGTCCGCCAGAAAATCGGCCGATCCCAGCCGGACAGCCATCAATACGGAGTGTAGTTCGCCGTAGCTGAGAGGCGGCGAGGTAAGCGGCAGTGTTCTGGTACCGGCCCGAACTACAGCGTCCTCGAGTCCGCTGCCCGATTCCACGGGACCCAGCCGCTCATTCGTCAGGTCGGCGAGCCGCACGGAAATCAGTTCCAGCAAGCGCGTCTGATCTTCCGCCTGGAATCTGGCATGGGCGTCGGTGATGAGTCGGAAGGCGGCTTTCAGCGCCTGTATTTCTGCACCAATGGACTCCTTTTCACTAGCGAGGCCCTCCAGAACCTCTTCGATGACGAGAGAGGGACGTGAGCCATGCCGCCGCTGGGCGAGGTCAAGCCTCAGTTCGGCAAGCTCGCCCACACCTTCTCTGTGCTTTCGGCGTAGCTGGGACAGCGCCCGCTCCACCGAATCTGCTTCCTGGTCAACGCCATCCGGCAGGTTGTGTCCGGCAAAGGACACTCCGTCCAGTTGGACCTGGACGGTCGCGGCCTGGTGAACCACGACTCGAAGACACCCGGCAAGCTGCTCTTCGGCTGACTCGTCCGAGGTCTCCTCGTCGGCCGCGGGGCGGTCTTCCGGTCTGGACGCGGCAGCGAAGAAGTCATGCTGGAGTTCCAGGGCAGAGTCCAGAGTACGAGGCAGATCCAGCCCTTGCAGGAAGGTCTCGGCCTCATCGGATAGCCGATCGAGGCGGCCGGCCGCTTCGCCCTGCTGCGCCGCAAGTTTTAGCTGCCGGCGGTGCTGCCGCAGCCTGTCGGCCAGTGTCTCCGGGGTCAGAGTCTCCGAATCCGGTACGCCGTCCAGTCTCTCCCGAAGTCGTCCGTCGAGATCGGTCAGTCTCTCGCCGATCTTGGAGGTATAGATATCGGGCCCCGGGGCAGAATCGGGTCCGACTGCCTGTCGGCGGGCGAGCCCGCCGACCAACAAGGCCAGGCCGAGGGCTGACAGGGCGGCAATAGCTCCGGCCCACACTCCGACCGACAGGGTAAGGGTCAAACCGAGCAGGAAGCCCGCCGCGAGGATCCAGGCCGGAAGGGGAACACCGAGCGGCTCAGTCAACGGCGGTGCCGCGGCCGGCCTCGCTTCCGCCTGTTCCAGAGATCGCAGCTCGCCGCGCAGATGCTGACGTTCATCCCAAAGAGCCCGCAGGCCTTCAGCCCGGCTTTCAAAGTCGTCCGGATAACGGGGCTGCTCGGCGAAATCAGTCGCCTGCTCGTGCGCGGCCCGGATCTCCCTGCGGGCTTCCCGAAGTGATTCGAGAAGTTCCTCAGCCTGCCTGTGGATTCGGTGCAGCTCCCTCAGCCGCGCACGGAAAGTTTCACGTTGGCTGAGGGGGCCAAGGGCGCTCTCCAGCATCTCGACTTCCTGGCCCAGCCGCTCTCCCTGGAGCTCCAGTTCTTCGCGCCGAACGAGCAGCGGCCGGCGATCGGACTCGCGCCTGCGCGCGGAACGCAGTTCTTCTTCAAGACTGGCGATCTCCTCGTTAGCCATCTCCAGCCTGCCGTTCTTGGGACGGCGCCGTCCAGCGGAATCGAACGGCAAGCGGGACAGCTTGTGATACTTCTCTTCGAGTTGTTCCAGCGCTCCGCCCACGGCCCGGTGCCCGCCATCCGCGATTCTGAGCAACTCCTCTTCGAGCCGGGTTCGGCTGAGGTCTCCCTGGCGTATCCACACCGTTTGCGTCAACGGGTCTATCTTACCGAAACCCAGCCACTCCTGGAGAAGTGACCGATACGTCTTGTCCTGCGCCGAACCTCCGGCGGGCCGAACGACAGCTCCAAAATCCTGATCCGGCTCCGGGCCGCGGACCGTCACTTGATCTGTGTCGAAGTCGCGCTCGATCAAGTGTGAGTTTCCAGCCGCCCGGATCGTTACGGCGGTCCTCATCGGACGCCCGGACCAGGGCCGGCGCAGCTCCAGGATGTCGCGCTCGGCGGCCGACTTGCGGTGGAACCCGAACAGGGCCCGCAACAGCGCCTCGGCCAGCGTGCTCTTGCCGCAGCCGTTATCGCCCGTAATCAAGACGGGCCGTGGCTCGCCGTGGAACTCGAACAGCCCCTCGTGGCACCCGTACGCCACCTCGATACTCTCGAACCGTGGCGCCTCGCTCACCGGCTCTCCAGCGCATGCAGGGCGAGCCGCAGCGCTCGCATCTGAGTCTGGCGCTCGTCGCCCTCGGCGCTGCTCGCCCGGGCCAGGCCCAGGCGGGCCACGTGTCCACGAATCGTGGGCCGCTCAGCCAACTCGTGGATCCACCCGGCGTCGTACAGTTTGGTGCGATCCACAAGGTGACATGCCCCGAAGCGGGCCTTCAGATACTCGGCCACAGCGTCCGCGTCGAGATCGTAATCGGGCACGCCCAGTAGCACGGCCCGGGGCAGGCAGGCTTCGTCGGCTCGCTCGGCGATGCGATCGGCCACCTCCGCGTCGTCAGCGCACCCTCCGACATCCACTTCACCGACGTCGAACACCTCCTGAACTCCCGAAGAATGAAGCGTGACTAGAGGTGGTTGTCCCGTCTCCAGCTCGCACAGCACGAATCCGTGCGGGCCGGTCTCGGTATAGTCGAGCGCGGTGAACGATCCCGGGTAGCAGGCGGGCGCAGAACCGTTTCGCCCAAACCCCGCCGGTGGCCGGAATCGGTGGTAATCGCCGAGCGCGATGTAGTCTGCCTCCAGCTCGGCGAGCCGCTCGTGGGGCAGCCGCAGCGCGCTTCCCGCTTCCCAGTGCGGAGCGTCCTGCACCGCGCCGTGCATAAGGATCACGTGTGTGCCCGGAGCCTCCACTCGCTGGAATGAAGCCAGCGGGTCCGGGTCCCGCGCCCAGTCATAGGCGATCCCGTACACATGCAGAGGCCCGCCCTCGGTGAGCACCGTGGCCGGTGCGCCGAACGCCGGTTCGGCCAGGACGTATACGCTGCCCTCGCCCGTGCTGAGCGCAGGCAGAGCGTCAGGGGCCGAGTCGTGGTTGCCGGGTACGATGAACACGGGCCGCTCCGCAGCCAGCTGCCTCACGACCTCTCGCGCTTCCGCCCTCAGCCTGTCCGAGGGAAATGTCTCGTCGAACAGATCGCCGGCGATCAGCACGGCGTGCGCGCCCAGATCCGCCGCCAGCGCAGGAAGTTGTTGGAAGGCCTCCCGGGTGGCCTCGCGTCTGCTATCCGCCAGCGGGCCGAACGAAGCGTACGAAGCCCCGAGGTGTACATCCGCGATATGAAGTAACCGTATCAAAGGCCCATCTCAGTCCGAGTCAGTCTCATGGCTCCTAATGCCTGAGCAAGGGTATCCTAACTTGACCCCCGAACAGCGACGAGAGTGAAACAGAATGCAGCGAGTTCTCATCAGCGGATCCACAGGCCTCATCGGGAGCGCCTTGTCCGACAGCCTGAGGTCCAGCGGGGCCCGGGTGGCGACGCTCACA
>JBDLJJ010000135.1:0-6634 GCA_039714435.1 Gemmatimonadota bacterium
GATCTGGAAATAGGACTGGCTCCCGTCTACATTTGGCGATTCTGGTCCCGAACTTACGGGATCGGAGCAGGCTCTGAAAGGAATAATGGCTTGATTGGATTTCGGTTTTTAAAAGCGCCTTTGCCGGGCATACTGTTCGCCGCCACAGCGTTCTCCCTCTTCCTTCCCTCGATTGCCGAGGCGCAGGAGGAAAGGATCAATTCACCATACAGGTTTATCGACTCCGGAGGCCGGGTGGGGGTTTTCCTTGGCCACGTAGGAACGCGGCGCGGCAACCTGGGGCTCGGGATCGGACCTTCCACTGTGGCCGGCGCCCGTCTGCGCGGCCGGCTCAGCAGTCCGCTGTCCATCGAAATCAGCATCGGAGTCGGGTCGTCCGACCGGTCCGTGATCGACCCGCGCGAGCCCAGCTTTCCCGATCCAGTGGATACGGTCAGCGTCACCTGGGCCCTGATTGACGCCAATTTCCAGATCGCTCTCACCGGTGCTCGCTCGCTGCACCGCTTGCAGCCCTTCGTAACCTTGGGTTTCGGCGTGCTGCGCGGTGTTGGCGAAGACGTCAGCGCGGCGCTGGTCGACCCGTCGGATGCCAGCTTCCGCTTCAGGCTCGGCACGTCTCCCTCGGCGACGTTCGGACTCGGCACCGAGTGGCACGTCGCCAACGGGATCGGCATTTCGTTCGAGATGCGGGATCATCTGTGGCGGATGAAGACACCGGAAGGGTTCTTTCGCCTCGACATACTGGAAATGATCCAGGACTCGGGAGGGCCCGTACCCAGTGACACGGAGTGGACGCACAATCTCGAATTCAGCGTGGGGGCATTTTACTACTTCTGAGGAGGGATCGCGCCGCCGACACACTGCACGCGCCGTCAGAAATTTCCGTCGCGCTGTTCATAGACGATCAGCCGGCCACGACCTGGCGCTGCAGTCCCGGCCGGCTGTTCGAATTGGCGGCCGGCTGGCTCCTGGGAGAGGGAGTGATCGTGTCTGCGGCCGAGATCGCCGCTATCGCCGAATGCGAGATCCCGGAACGCGAAACTCAGGAACGCGAGGTTCAGGCAGCGCACGCCGAGCTGGGCGCACCCGCGGTCCGGATCGACGTACAACTCGCGCAGGGCACTCCGGACAGGCTCGAGGAGGATCGCCGGCGGCCCATCCCACCGGCGAGCGCGGACCGGCCTGCCGCACAAGTCGATTGGCGGCGTTCCGAGTGGCGGGAGCTGTACGAGCGCATGTACGCGCACGCTCCGCTGCGCGCCGCCGGCGGAGGCGTGCACACCGGGGCCTTTGTTCGAGAGGATGAGCTACTCGCTCTGGAAGAAGACGTGGGCCGGCACAACGTGGTGGACAAGTTGATCGGCCGGGCTATGCGGGAAGACCTGACGCTGGACGGCAGCGTGCTGGTCCTGAGCGGCCGGTTGTCCGGCTCCATCGCCGCCAAGGCGGCGCGCGCCGGTCTGGCCGGATTGGTATCTCTTTCCGTTCCTACGTCGCTGGCAGTCCGGATCGCCTCCCATTCGGGGCTCACGCTCGTGGGCAGAGCCCGACGCGGCGCGCCGCTGGTCTACTCACCGTGAGTTCGGCGCGGGCGGACCGGGTGCTGGGCGTCATCCTCGCCGGCGGAGACAACCGGCGCTACGGAGGCCGGCACAAGGCTCTGGATACGATCGGAGGCCGGCGGATTCTGGATCGGCTCATCTCCTCGCTGTCTCCCGTATGCGGCGAGACGGTCATCGTCGCCAACGTGCTGGCGGCCTATGAGGGAGCGGGGCACGAAGTCCGGCCTGACCTGGTACCTGGACTGGGAGCCCTGGGCGGGTTGCACACGGCCGTGTTCTGGGCCGCGGAGTCGGGCTGCGATGCGGCGCTGGTCGTCGCCTGCGACATGCCGTTTGTGCCTGAGAGCCTGCTGCGCCTGCTGGCCGAACGCGCCGGGCGGGCCGGCGTGATCGTGCCCGAAAGCAACAGTCGGCGCGGATTCGAACCGCTGTGCGCCGCATACGGAGTGGACTGCGAGCCGGCGATCGCGGCGGCTCTGGAAGCGGGCGATCGGGCCGTCGTCTCCTTCTTCGATGCCGTCCCGGTCGAGGTGCTGGACTCGGAGCTGATCGCCGAACACGGAGATCCGGGCGTTATGTTCCTGAACGTGAACCGGCCGCAAGACGTTGACAGTGCGGAACGAGTCATAGCGACGGAGAGATCGAGACAATGACCATACCTCAGCCGTGCCGCGTCGCGGGTGGTGTCGCGGCCGCCTGGATCCTGGCGTTCGGAGCGCCCCAGCAGGCGCTCGCCCAGGTGGCCACGCCGGTAACTCCGGCTTTAGAGCTGGTTCCAGAATTGGCCGCTCCGGCAGACGGCCGAATGCTGTCCAGTCCGGCCGATCTGGCCGCCCGCCTCGAGCAGCTGTTGCAGGACCCGGCCCTCCTGCCCGCTCACACCGGGCTGTCTGTCGAAGTCGCCGAGACGGGCCAGGTGCTGTTCCGTCACCACGCCGCCAAGCGCTTCGTTCCGGCCAGCAACACCAAGATCGTGAGCGCCGCCGTCGCCCTGGCCGAGCTGGGCGCCGACTACACCTGGACCACCCGCTTGCTGGCTGACGGACCCATCGTGGACGGAACGCTGAACGGAAATCTGTGGATCGTCGGCGGAGGCGACCCCCACCTGACCAGAGACAGCCTGCTCGCCTGGCCCGAACTGCTGCGGCAGGCCGGAATCGAGCGCATCCAGGGAGCCGTGATCGGAGACGATTTGGCTTTTGAGGATCCGCAGTGGGGCGCCGGCTGGATGTGGGACGATCTCTACGCAAGCTGGGGCTCGGGCGTGAGCGCGTTGCAACTCAGCCCGAACCGGGTACGCGGCGGAGTGGTCGCGGGCGCCGCGCTGGGATCCCCCGCCACCCTGTTTCAGAGTACGGAAGGGCCGGTCGTCCCCATCATCAACCGTGTCCGGACCGGCGCTCCGGGATCGGAAGTGCGGCTCCGTTTCATGCCTCCACCGGAGGGCGGCACCGTGGAGCTGGTTGGCTGGGTTCCGCTCAGCCCGGATACGACGCGGCTGTCGATAGCTACACCGCACCCCACCATGTACCTGCTGGATTTTGTCGGAGAAATGCTGCGTCTTGAGGGCATCACCGTGGACAGCGGGTGGAGGCGGGCGGAGCCGGACGAAGAGCCGGCGCAGGTATTCTGGAGCCATGATGTCATATCCGAGCCGTTGTCCCGAGTCCTGGACCTGGTCCTGAAGCCGAGCGACAACCAGATGGCTGAGACCCTTCTGCTCACCCTGGGGCTGGAGGAAGGCAAGGCGGGTACCGCCGAGGAGGGACTCGAAGTCGTTTCTGACCGGCTGGCACGCTGGGGCATTGCGCCTGACGCGGTGGAGCTCACGGACGGATCTGGCATGTCCCGCTACAACCAGGTCACGCCCGACGCACTGGTCCGGCTGCTTCGCGCCGTATGGAGACGGGCCGACTTTCCGGTCTTCTATAGCGCTCTTCCGGTGGCCGGCGTCGACGGTACTCTCCAGCGCCGCATGATCCGGACTCCTGCCGAGCGTAACGCGACCGCCAAGACTGGCTCTTTGAGCGCTGTGCGTGCTCTGTCCGGCTACTTGACGGCGGGAGACGGTTCGACGCTCGTGTTCTCGCTCCTGATCAACGGGTATGCGGCGCCAGGCTCCGTGGCTACGGCGATCGAAGACCTGCTCGTGGAGCAGCTCTCACTTTACCGGCGGGCCGTCCCTCCGGGCTGGCCGGGTGACCTGGATGCGGTGGAAGCGCAGCGCGGCGGGCTGGGCGAGTGAGCAGAGCGTATGCTTGAGATAAGGCCCAATTGTGAGCGGTGCGACGTCGACCTCCGGCCCGATTCCATGCAGGCGATGGTGTGCAGCTTCGAATGCACCTTCTGCGCTGAGTGTGTGGCGCAGATGGAGGGGGTGTGTCCGAATTGTGGGGGCGAGCTGGTCCGGCGGCCGGTTCGTCCAGCCGCCTTGCTCGAGAAATACCCGGCCTCGACGGAGCGGATCACGGCCCAGGCTGAGTAGGTTCACGCAGTCCGACCGGAGGTGATGAGAATCGTGTGGTCGCGCGCCCAGCAGTTGGCAGCTCAGACGCCGGATTCCCGCAATCGCCACGTGGACTTCCTGCGTGCCGTTTCCATCATGATCGTGGTGTTCGGGCACTGGACCCTTTCCGCCATATACATCGAGGGCGGCGAACTTCAGTTGGCCAATATGCTGCAGATCGAGCCCTGGACCCGGTGGCTGACGTGGGTATTTCAGGTCATGCCCGTGTTCTTCATTGTGGGAGGCTATTCCAACGCGGCCTCCTGGGAGGCGGCCCGGCGAAAGGGCGAGGCCTACGGTCTGTGGACCGCTACGAGGCTCAAGCGGCTCATCGGCCCGGTCGTACCTCTGGTACTGGCCTGGGCGGCGATCGGAATCATCGCCCACCAGGCCGGCGTCCATCCCGAGATGATTCGGGTCGGCTCTCAATTGGCGCTCATTCCGACCTGGTTCCTGGCCGTGTACGTAATGGTCGTAGTAGCGGCCCCGGGCACCCACTGGGCCTGGCGCCGTTTCGGGATGCTTTCGTTCTGGGCCTTCGCGGCCGGAGCCGTGGCAGTCGATACGGTCGCGTTCTCGATGGACCTGGGCGGCCTGCGCTGGCTGAACTACGCCTTCATATGGCTGGGCGTGCACCACTTCGGCTACGCGTGGAAGGACGGGCGGATTGGGGGACCGGGGCGCGCGCTCCTGTGGGCGGCGGGCGGACTCGCGGTCCTCGTGTTCCTGGTCCGCTTCGCCTCTTACCCGGTCAGCATGATCACCGTCCCCGGCGCCGAAGTATCGAACAGCCGGCCCCCGACGCTGGCTCTCATGGCACTGGGCGTATTTCACGGCGGGCTGTTGCTGGCGGTCGAGGCGCCCGTTCGGCGCTGGCTGGGGCGGCTGGGGCCGTGGACGGCGACTGTCATGGTCAACGGCACGATCATGACCCTGTACCTGTGGCACGTCACGGTGATGGTGCTGATGGTGGGTCTGGCCAACCTTATGGGTGGCGTAGGCCTGGGCCTCCAGCCCGGTACGGCCGCCTGGTGGCTGACCCGGCTACCGTGGACAGTGGTCTTGCTGGGAGTCCTGGCTCTCTTCGTCGGTGTGTTCGGCCGTTTCGAACAGGTTTCGCGGAAGGGGCCCGGCGACGCCCTGCCTACCTGGAGAGTGGCCGGCGGGGCGGCCGGCGTGGGCTTCGGGCTCGCGCTGCTCGCCCTTAACGGAATCGGCGGCGACGGCCTACTGGGCATCCGAATCGAGGCGGTCGCCGCTGCTCTGGTTGGCGCGGCCATGATCCTCTGGCCGCGCCTCGGCCGAGCCCCTCAGCCACCGGCGGCCGATGCAGTTTAACCCTGAAATCACCGAACTGACCACAGCCGCGACCGACGCTGCCATCGCGCTGATCGCGATTCTGATCGTGCTCGTCCTGCAGAGGCGGCGCGCCGACTACCCGCTCAAGGTCGGCCTCTGGTCCCTGATATTCGGCCTTCTGGCGATCGGATCCGCCCTGGGCGCCGTCGTACATGGTTTCGTATTGCCGGAGAAAGTCTGGCTCGGGCTCTGGCAGCCCCTGTATCTCTCCCTGGGTATAACCGTGGCTCTGTTCGTCGTAGGCGCCGTCTACGACTGGAGCGGAGAGCGGCTGGCCCGCCGCCTGTTGCTGCCGGCCGTGATCGGCGGCGTACTGTTCTATGGCATGATGGTAGTCCTCGGCGGCGCCTTCCTGTTCTTCGTCCTGTACGAGGCGCTGGCCATGGCGACAGCGCTGGTACTCTACCTTCTGGTGTGGGCCAGGAAGACGCTGCCCGGCGCGTGGTTGATGGCGGCAGGCGTCGGACTGACGATGGCTGCGGCCGCGGTACAGGCGAGCGACCTCGCCCTTACGATCATCTGGCCGATCGACCACAACGGCCTATTCCATCTCGTTCAGATCGCGGCAATGCTGGTGCTGGCCGCGGGACTGCTGGCCGGGACCGGGGAGCCGCAACGCACGGGAAGTCACCGTCCCGTCTCGTAAAACAACCCCACAGCTGGTCGGACACTACCCCACACCGATTCGCAGGCGAGTCCCGACAGAGGCGTCCGGGCCACCCGTATAAGCTGCTTGGCAACAGTGAATTATCGGACGACGACCTCGGAGAGTTACCATGGGATCCTCGATTGCACGATACACCGTAGTACTCGGCGCCCTGCTGCTGGCTGCGGCGGGTCCGCTGGCCGCTCAGGACAGCGAAACCAACCCCTGGCAGCTGCGGCTGCGAGGTCTGGCGGCGGTGCCGGACGAAGAAGCGACCATATCGGTTATCGGTGGCGACGTGGAGGTAGACGACGCCTATGTGCCGGAGCTGGACATTTCCTACTTTCTGTCGGATCAGGTAGCGCTGGAACTTGTTCTGGCGACTGCCGAGCACAACGCGGTAGCCGTTCAGACGAGTCTGGGCGCGGTTGACCTGGGAAGCGTCTGGCTCCTGCCGCCCACGCTAGTGCTTCAGTACCATTTCCTGCCGGCGGGGGCGTTTCAGCCCTATCTGGGCGCGGGAATCAATTATACGATCTTCTATAACACGGAACTGCCGGC
>JBDLJJ010000136.1:0-6514 GCA_039714435.1 Gemmatimonadota bacterium
GGGGTAGACGCCGGGCCTTCCTGTAGGTGTTTTCCCCACATTCTGAGCGTCCCACCCTACGCCGGGCCGTGAGCTAATCCCTACGCCATCGCTCTCTGATGCCGGGTATAATTCGTACTTGGGTCACACGAACCGGGAGGCGCACGCAATGCTGAAGCACGCGGCTTTCGCGGTAACCTTCGAAGGGCTGGTGGCGTATATCAGGACGATGAGCGGAGGGGCGACCGAAACCACGTCACGCTAAAGCACAGGTGCCATGAATACGCATGGACCCTCGTTCGCAAAGTGGCGCTCCTGGACGAGCGACAGTGCTGGAACAGTGCGTCGAGCCATCCTCGGCTTCGCGTCTATTCTGGTAGTGATTCTGGTGTCGCTGTCTTTCCTCACCCGGCAGCCCGCGGTCGGGCAGCCGATCGCGTTCAACCACCTCAAGCACACGGAAGAGCTCAGCCTTAACTGCGAGTTCTGTCATAAATACGTGCGCTCGGGGGCTCATGCGGGCCTACCCGGAGCCGAGACGTGCTCGCTCTGCCACCGCGCCGTGCAGGGCACTTCTGAGGAGGCGGCGCGGGTCACAGAGCTTCTGACGGCGGGTGGCCCGATTCTGTTCAACAAGCTGTTCCGCCTTCCCGACCACGTCTTCTACACACATCGCCGCCACGCCGGGATCGGCGAGCTGGAGTGCCAGACCTGCCACGGTGAGATCGCCGGGACAGAAAGTCCGCCGCCACGACCCCTTGTGAACGTCTCCATGGACTTCTGCATCGACTGCCACGAGGAGCGTGATCAGACCGTCGACTGCAACGCGTGTCACCGGTGACACGAGGAACTGAGGCATGAGCCCGACTCGGAGACAGTTCGTCTGGACGATGGGGGCGGCGGGGATGGCGGTCGCGCTCCAGGAGGTCCCCGACGTCCTCTGGACCGCGGACGATGTCATCGACCCGGGATGGGCGCCCGGCCTGGAGGAGCGCATCGTCTCGACTTGTCTGGTCTGTCCGGCCCGTTGCGGCATCGTCGGACGCGTGGTGGACGGCAAGCTGATTAGGATCCTGGGCAACCCTCTTCACCCCATGAGCCGGGGAGGGCTTTGCCCCAGAGGTGTCGCCGGCGTGCAGCTGCTTTACCATCCGGAACGGATTGCCGGCCCCCTCGTGCGAGAGGGTGAGCGGGGTTCGGGGCAGTGGCGAGAGGCCTCACTCGAGGAGGCGATCGGGCTGGTCACCGAGCGGCTGTCGGCCCTGAGGTCCGAAGACCGCTCCGAGGCGCTGGCGCTGTTGTCCGGCCACTGCCCGGGCTCGATGGACGATCTCTGGCGCTCGTTCCTCGAGGCCTTCGGGTCGGCCAATCATGTCGACGACGGGTACGAGGACGGCCTCGACGCGATCATGACGCTCATGCACGGCGTCCCGCGGCGGCCCAGCTACGACCTCGAGCGGTCGGACCTCGTCCTTTCTTTCGGTGTGCCGCTGTTCGAGTCGTGGTGGTCTCCGCTCCAGGCGTTCGTCGCTTTCGCAGACCCAGAGGGAGAGCGCCGGCCACGGGCACGCTTCATTCAGGTGGATACTCGGTTCTCCAAAACCGCCGCGCGCTGCCAGGAGTTCGTGGGAATTCATCCGGAAACGTACGGCGTCCTGGCACTCGGGATCGCCTATGTCCTGCTCCGGGACGAGCTGTTCGATTCGCGTTTTGTGGCGCAGCATGTGCGCGGCTTCGAGAACTTCACCGATGAACGGGGAAGGCCTCGCGAGGGCTACCGGTCTCTCGTAACGCGCAACTACCGGACCGAGGACGTCTCGCAGATCACCGGCGTTCCGGTGGAGAAAATCACCGCTCTCGCCAGAACGTTCGCGGGCAGCCCCCAGGCCGTGGCGCTTTGCGGTTCGGCGGTGACGCAGGCTCCGAATGGCCTGCTGGCCGCGATGGCGATTCACAGCCTGAACGTGCTGATGGGCCGGATCAACCGTCCGGGGGGCGTCCTGTTTCGAAACGACGTGCCCTTATCGCCTATGCCTGAGACCGTGCTGGATGATACGGCCCGCGGAGGGATCGGACGCGGATCTCTTGCCGGCCCGGCCCCGCCCTTCGGAGACGGAAACAGTGCTTTGCGCTTTGCTCGTGCCGTGGCCGAGAGCGACGCTCCCGGCATCGATGCGCTGTTCCTCTACTATTCGGACCCACTCGCCTCATCCTCGCATCCAGAGGTCTGGGCCGAGGCGCTGGCGAAGATCCCTTTCGTCGTGAGTTTCTCGCCGTTTCTCGACGAGTCGACGCAGTACGCGGATGTGATCATCCCGGACTTGCTCCCCTATGAACGCTGGCAGGATGCTCCGACGCCCGACACGTATCCGTACCCGATCTGGGGACTGACCCGGCCCCTTGTGGAGCCTTTCGCCGGCGGAGCCCACACGGGGGACGCGGTCCTGGCGCTGGCCGCTGCCCTGGGTGGCGGTATCAGCGAGAGCCTTCCGTACGAGAGCTTCGAGGCGCTCCTCAAGGCTCGGGCACAGGGTCTGTTTGCGGCCCGTCGTGGCGCCGCCTTCGGTGACGCGTTCCAGCGAGAGCATCATCGCCAGATGGAGGAGCGCGGCTGGTGGCTGCCCGACTTCCGCAATGTGGATCAGTTATGGGACGAGTTGGTTTCTCGGGGCGGCTGGATGGATCTGTTCTACGACCACGACGATCCGGCATACATCGCCAGAACTCCAGACGGCCGGGTGGATCTCATGCCGGCGGCGCTGCTGCGCGCCGTAGGCGGAGAGGGCCGGCGGCCCTACATCGATCTCGTTACCCGGGACGCTGTCCCGACAGACGACTTCCCGCTTCGCCTGATTCCGCACCGCGTTTCGACGCTGTCCTCGGGCACGCTCGGGCTTCAGCGGTGGATGGCCGAGCAGCCGGGCATCCTGCCCGCCACGCAGTGGGAGCCCTGGATCCAGGTGCATCCGGAGACGGCCCATGAGCTTGGCTTCGGAGAGCGGGATCTCGTCTGGGTCGTGTCGGCGCGGGGACGTTACCGCGCTCGTGTGTCGGAATTCCACGGCACTGCGCCGGACAACGTATGCGTACCCTATGGACTTCGGCACCCGGACGGTGAGCTCGCCAACCCGCTGCAGATCCTTGACGGGTGGAGCGACCCGCTGACCGGGCTCCCGAGCTGGACCACGACGTTTGTCCGTCTCGAGCGAGCGTAAAGGGGGTCTGAAACGATGCCACGCTGGGGCATGGTGATCGATCTTGATCGGTGCACGGGCTGCGCGGCGTGCGAGCTGGCGTGCAAGAGCGAGAACAACATCACCACGGTATCGCCTGAGCAGGCCGCCATGGGCCGCTCGATGAGCTGGATGAAGATCATGGCGGAAGTCGAGGGAGATTTCCCCGACAACAAGCTGGCTTTCTATCCGCGTCCCTGTATGCACTGCGACAACCCGCCGTGCATCAAGGTGTGTCCGGTACGTGCCACCTACATCGACGATGAGGGGATCGTGGGTCAGATCTACTCCCGCTGCATCGGCTGCCGATACTGCGCCAACGCGTGTCCGTACACGGTGAAGTACTTCAACTGGTACGACCCCGAGTGGTCCGAATCGGAGCGCCAGCACCTGAACCCGGACGTCTCGGTGCGTCCCAAGGGCGTCATCGAAAAGTGCAGTTTCTGCCACCACCGGCTGCAAAAGGCCCGCGAGGATGCACGGGCGGAGGGACGTAAGCTGAGGGAAGAGGACTACCAGCCGGCTTGCGCGGAGGTCTGCCCGACGGGGGCGATCGTGTTCGGAGATCTCGACGACCCGACGCACCGCGTCTCCGTGCTCAAGGACGAGCCGCGGGCGATGCGGCTCATGGAAGATCTCGGAACGGCTCCGAAGGTCTACTACCTCAGGCCGAGGGCCTAGGATGCGCGAGGAGACGCGGCGAAAGCTCGCGGCACTGTCTCAAGACGAACAGGTGCTCCTGCGGCCGCTCGTGGACACGTCGCGCGGCTACTACGTCACCGCCACTCTGCTGGCCGTCGTCGCCGTCTGGGGCCTGTTCGCGTACTACGTCCAGGTCCGCTATGGCCTGGGGCGCACCGGTCTCAATCGTCCGGGGTACTGGGGCATCTACATCATCTGCTTTGTTTTCTTCATCGGAATCAGTCATGCCGGAACGCTGATCTCGGCGATTCTGCGAGTGAGCAAGGCTGAATGGCGGCGCTCCATAACCCGCTCCGCGGAACTCATCACCGTGCTCGTTATCGGCTTCGGAGCCATCCAGCCGATCGTCGACCTCGGACGTCCCGATCGCGTATTGAACGTCATCTTCCACGCCCAACTTGCGTCGCCCCTCCTGTGGGACGTGATCAGCATCGGGGCCTACTTCACCGCCTGCACTATCTACCTCTACGTGCCCTTGCTTCCGGACCTGGCGCTGATTCGGGACGTCGGCCTCAAAGCGCCGCGCCTGTATCGATTCGTGGCCGCGGGATACCGCGACACCCCCTCGCAGCGGGCCATCCTGGAGCGTGTGATCGGCGTCCTGTCGATTCTCGTCATTCCGATCGCCGTCTCGGTCCACACGATCATCGGCTGGATCTTCGCCATGACACTGCGGCCGATGTGGCATAGCACCATCTTCGGACCCTACTTCGTGATGGGTGCGATCTACTCGGGCATTGCGGCGATACTCGTAGCCATGTTCATGCTGCGGCGATCCTTCGGCCTACAGGAGTACTTCAAGGAGATCCACTTCGATTACCTCGGCCGCATGCTGCTGCTGTTCAGCCTGCTCTGGTTTTACTTCACCTTCGCGGAGTACCTCACGGCATTCTACGGGGCCGAGCCGGCGGAGATGAGGACGTTCTGGGCCAAGGTATCAGGTCCCTTCGCGATTCCTTTCTGGGCCATGGTATCGGGGTGCTTCTTTATCCCCGTGGCTCTGATGGCCCGGCGTTCCACGCGCACCCCCAGGGGGACGCTCGTGGCGGGGATTGCGGTCATGATCGGCATGTGGCTGGAGCGCTTCAACATCGTAGTTCCCACTTCGGTGAATCCGCGCTGGGAACTCGAGACGATCGGCTCGTACATGCCGTCCTGGGTGGAACTCTCAATCATGGCGGGAGCTTTCGCCGGTTTCGTTCTGCTGTACATGGTGGCCACGAAATTCATACCGGTCGTCTCGATCTGGGAGATCAAGGAGGGGCGCGAGCAGTCCGTCCGGGTGGTGGCGGAGCGCGTGGCCGGGTACCTACCTGCTGAAGAGAAAGCCACGACGCCATGAGATTCTGGAACCCCAGTACCGGCATAATATCAGTCGTGCGGCGATCAGCGCTCGCGGCGCTGGGCTGGACGGTGTTGGCGGCAGGGCAGATGCTTGCGGCGCAGGAGGCGTCTTCCTTTCCGGGGAATCCGATCGCCGGGCGCCACATCTTCGCCGAGCGCGCCTGCCAAAGATGCCATTCCATATGGGGCAACGGCGGCGCGCTGGGACCGGACTTCGCCCTGGTGGGTGCCGGGCGCAGTCTGGAGCAGTTGGCGGGACTGTTTTGGAACCACACGCCCAGAATGTTCGAGGCCGCGCGCGAGTTGGGGTACGAATGGCCGACCTTCACCCAGGACGAGCTCGCTCACCTCATTAGCTACGTGTATTACGTGAAGCTGTTCGACAAGCCCGGTGACCCAGAGGTGGGTGAGCAGCTGTTCAGGGACCGGCGGTGTGCGCGCTGCCATACTATCGGCGGTACGGGCGCCGGCGACGTCGGAGGACCACTCGACAATTACGCGCGATACGCGGCCGCCGTCATGCTGGCTCAGGGAATGTGGAACCACGGACCGACCATGCGCAGGCGCCAGGTGGAGCGCGGCATTTCGCTGCCCACTTTCTCTGGAAATGACATCTCCGACCTCCAGGCGTACCTGCGCCGGGCGTCCAGCCTGCGAGACCGTGAGATGATCTTCCTCGAGCCACCGGACCCCAATGCCGGGCAGCGACTCTTTGCCTCCAAAGGATGCCGCGACTGCCACGGGAACGACGGTAGCGGGAGCGAGTTCGCCCCCAACCTTCGTGAGGCCGTGCAGAGGCTGGGCGTCTCGGAGATCGCGGGGGAGCTTTGGAACCATTCGGCCGGCATGGCGGCCGAGATGAGCGCTCGCGGCATCGTGTTCCCGCGTTTCGAGGGCACGGAGATGGCCGACATCATCACGTATCTCTACTACTTGCGCTTCTACGAAACGGGAGGCGATCCGGCAGAAGGGGAGCTGGTGTTCGCCCGAAAAGGCTGTGTCGCCTGCCATGCTGGCGTGGGGCGGCCAGCTCTGGGACCCGACCTGTCACGATCGGAAACCACGCGGACGCTCCTCGGTCTAGCCACCGAAATGTGGAACCACGCGCCGGCCATGTACGGCCTCATGGAGCCGGCGAACGTCGACTGGCCTCGCTTCGAGGGTGATGAGATGCGTGACCTGGCGGCGTACCTGAAACTGTTCGCGGGCTCGGCAGCGCCCGCGCTTGAGGGAGAATCATGACAGACACCCCGTCG
>JBDLJJ010000137.1:0-6507 GCA_039714435.1 Gemmatimonadota bacterium
TTTGGCCGAGTCGCTGGAGACGGCCCTCCGCATGGCGCACGGCATCGTCGAGGTGAGCCGCGTCTCAGTGGACGATTCTGCTGGCGAGGAGAGCGATCTCGCCGAGCAGGACTCCCTCGTATTCAGCGAGCTGTACTCCTGTGCCCACTGCGGTACGAGCGTGCCGGAGCTGGAGCCGCGGCAGTTCAGCTTCAACTCCCCGTACGGCGCCTGTCCCGAATGCGACGGTCTGGGCATTCGTCAGGAGCCGAGCCGAGATCTGATTCTGGGAGATGCGCGCATCTCTCTGCTGGAGGGAGTGATCCTTCCTTGGGGCGCTCCCTCCGGCCGGGTCCGGCGGGAAGTTCTGCCGAACCTGGCGGACAAATACGGCTTCGATCTGAACGCCAACTGGGGCTCGCTGTCGGAGGCGCAGAGAGCCGCCGTGCTGGACGGAGACGAAGACCTGGAGTGGGAGGGCGCCCTGGCCCACACCCGGCTGCGCTACCAGGAGACTGATAGTGACGCCGTGCGGCGCACGCTGCAGGAGTACATGACAGCCCTGACCTGTCCCGCCTGTGAAGGAGGCCGCCTGCGCCGGGCCAGCCGGGCCGTCACGGTAGCCGGCCGGCCGATCACGGCCATCGTGGAGGAATCGGTGTCGGACGCCCTGGCCTGGTTCTCGGACTTGCAGAGTGGTCTGGCCAACAGCGGCGGAACCTTGGGCGTGGCCGAGTCCATCGCTGGTCCGATCCTTAAAGAGGTATGTGACCGGCTCAGTTTCATGGAGCAGGTCGGGCTCGGCTACCTGACGCTGGGCAGGTCCGCGGGCACTCTGGCCGGCGGCGAAGCGCAGAGGATCCGCCTGGCGACCCAGATCGGCAGCCGCCTGGTCGGCGTCCTGTACGTGCTCGACGAGCCCAGCATCGGTCTCCACCCACGTGACAACCGGAGACTGCTCGACACGCTGGCCGCCCTGCGGGACCTGGGAAACACGGTCCTCGTGGTGGAGCACGACGAGGAAACGGTGCGCGAGGCGGATCACGTGATCGACATGGGTCCGGGCGCCGGCCGTCACGGCGGGGAAATCATCGTGTCCGGTACCGTCGGCGACCTGCTGGCAAGCCAGGAGTCTCTCACCGGGGCGTACCTGCGCGGAGAGCGCGAGATCCCGGTGCCCAGCGTGAGACGCACGGCAGACCCGGCCCGGGCGCTCGTCCTGCGCGGGGTCAGTGAGCACAACCTGCACCACATCGACGTGAAGATACCGCTGGGCCTGTTCGTGGCCGTAACCGGCGTATCCGGGTCCGGGAAGTCCACACTGGTCGAAGATGTCCTGTACCGGCGCCTGGCGCGGGAGCTGCACCGGGCCCGCGCCGTTCCCGGCCAGCACGAGGGCCTGGACGGTCTCGAATACATCGACAAAGTCATCGACGTGGACCAGAGCCCGATCGGCCGCACCCCGCGGTCCAATCCGGCCACTTACACAGGCGTGTTCACGCCCATCCGGCAGTTGTTCGCCCGTATTCCGGAGGCCCGCATCCGCGGCTACGGACCGGGTAGATTCAGCTTTAACGTCAAAGGCGGGCGCTGCGAGGCGTGCAGCGGGGACGGCCTGGTCAAGATCGAGATGCACTTCCTGCCCGATGTCTACGTCTCGTGCGACATCTGCAGAGGCCGGCGCTACAACCGCGAGACGCTCGAAGTGCTGTACAAAGGGAAGAGCATCGCTGACGTGCTCGATATGACGGTGAGCGAGGCGCTGGACTTCTTCGAGCCGGTGCCCACCGTGCGCCGCAAGCTGGCCACGCTCAAGGACGTCGGACTGGGTTACATCACTCTCGGCCAGTCCGCCACGACTCTGTCCGGCGGGGAAGCGCAGCGCGTGAAGCTGGCCTCGGAGTTGGCGCGGCAGAGCACAGGCCGCACGCTGTACATTCTGGACGAGCCCACCACGGGCCTCCACCTGGAAGACATTCGAATTCTTCTGGAAGTTCTGCACCGGCTTGTGGAGCGTGGAAATACGGTCCTTGTCATCGAGCATCACATGGATGTCGTGAAGACCGCCGACTGGGTAGTGGACCTGGGTCCGGAAGGCGGCTCCGCCGGCGGCCTGGTCGTGGCCGAAGGTTCACCCGAAGACGTTGCGGCCAGCACTGAGAGCTATACGGGACAATACCTTCGGGCCCAGCTCCAATCCGCCGTCCACCAGCCCATGTGACGATCCATATGACGACCCATGTGACGACCCACAAAACGTTGATCAGAGGTGTCGCTTCGGTTAGTGTACGATCCTGTCTTGCATGGCTGCCGGACACGTGCGCGAAACCTGGCCGGCCAGCTTCCCGTATTCGAACATGCAGCACGGATCTGGAACCGAGATAGATGAACATCGCGATTTTCGTGCTTCTGATCATTTTCGTATTCGGTCCGATCGGCCGGGCGGTAGCCCACAGAATTAGTAAGGGGGGCGCAGTTCCGATCGCTCCCGAGGCCGAAGAAGTGCGGCAACTCCGCGAACAGGTGGCGGATCTTACCGTTCGCCTGGCGGAGCTGTCGGAGAACCAGGAGTTCACGACGCGTTTGCTGGAGGACCGATCCTCCGCAGCGTCTGACTTCACAGAGGATACAGGCAAATGAAGACTCGAGAAGACATCGAGAGTTATCTGATCCGCACCGGGATCGATCACGAGGAAATCGGCGAGGCCATGTGGCTCGTCGAGTCGGCCGATGAGGACGGGGCAGCAGGCCACAGGCCCAGGATCGTGGTGAGCGTCAACGATCCGCTCGTGCTACTGCGCGCCAGCCTTGGCACCGCGCCCACCGACGAAAAGGAGAGGCTGAGCGCATTCCAGTCTCTGCTGCAGCGAAACGCGACCGATCTGGTCCATGGGGCTTACGGCCTCGAGGACGACGAGGTCATCCTGAGCGATTCCATGGAGCTGGAGAACCTGGATTATTCAGAGTTCCTGGCTTCATTGGAGAGCCTTGCGCTCGCTCTCGCGTCACACCGTCTACAACCCGCAACCGACTGAGCTAGAACCATGGGAATTTTTGAGCGACTGTCGCGTTTGCTTCGCTCCAATATAAACGACCTCATCGCCCGGGCCGAAAACCCGGAGAAGATGCTCGTGCAGGTCATCGATGACATGCGTAAACAGCTGGCTCAGGCGAAACAGGAGGTTGCTGTAGCGATCGCCGACGAGCGGAAGTTGAGGGCGCAGGTCGAAGAGGAACGTAAGCAGGCGCTGGAATGGGAACGGCGAGCCCGGCTGGCCGTCAGGGAGGGCAGGGACGACCTGGCCAAACAGGCCCTGATGCGAGGTCAGGAGCACGCCTCGAACGCCGCTGAGATGGGCGAGCAGTGGGAACGTCACCGGGCGGAAACGGACCGGCTGAAGGACTCGCTTCGTCAGCTCAACTCTAAGATCGAAGAGGCGAAGCGGAAGAAGAACCTTCTGATCGCCAAGCAGAAGCGGGCTCAGGCGCAGAAGCGCATCCACGACACGATGGCCGGGATCGAGGACAAGAGCGCCTTCCGCAGCTTCGACCAGATGGTCGAGAAGATCGAAGAGACCGAGCGTAAAGCGCTGGCCGCGGCCGAAGTCACGGAGGAGTTGGAAGGCGACGATCTTAGCCGTGAATTCACCATGCTGGAGGCGGGTGGGGATACGGACGTCGAGGACAGGCTCCTGGCTCTAAAGAGAGACATGGGGCTGCTGGCGGCTCCCGATGAGGAAGAGGAGACGAAGGCCCTCGAATCCGGCGACAACGGCGAGGAAGAGGCAGTCGGCGGCGGTACCGATGCGCCCGATATTGTTCCGCTCGAGGCGGAAGTGATCGAGGAAGTCGCGGACGAGGCCGGAGAGCAGGTCTAGCCGGCAGGCTGAGAGCGCTGAGTCAACCGTGCCTACGTAGCTGCGCTGTGCGTGCGTCGTGAGTATGTCGTGAGTGCGTCGTGAGTGCGTCGTGAGTGCGGTTGCCGGGGATTCGCAGCCCTCCTTCATCATTCTGGCCGAAGGTCTGTTCGACAACGAGACGTCGAAGACGGCGGCCAGCGCGATCCGCTACTTGCCGGACCGCGTGCGCTGCGTCATCGATTCCACACAGGCAGGCCGGACTTCAGAGCAGGTACTCGGATTCGGCGGCGATATTCCTGTCGTGGCCACGTTGGAAGAGGCTCTGGAGGTTGGTGAGCGCTCGGGCGCCAGCGGCGGCCCTCCCGGTGCGGAATCCGGCGAGTCCGACAGCGACGCCCCCACAGCCATTCTCATCGGCATCGCCCCTCAGGGTGGCGTGCTGCCCCCAGAGGCCAGACACCTTCTTCTCAGCGCGATCGACGCCGGACTGGGCGTTTGGAGCGGGCTGCACACCTTCCTGTCTGACGATCCGGAGCTGAGCGAACGCGCGAAGCGGGCCGGCGTACCTCTGGTCGATCTGAGGCGTTCCCCGGCCGACCTTCCTGTCGCTACCGGCAAGGCGGCGGACTCGGGCACGTTTCGCCTTCTGACGGTGGGAACAGACTGCAACGTGGGCAAGATGACGGTGTGCCTGGAGCTGCGTCGGGAGCTGCGCGCTCGCGGAATGGCAGCCAACTTCGCCGGCACCGGACAGACGGGCATTCTCATTGACGGGCGCGGAATCGCAGTAGACGCGGTCGTAGCGGACTTTTTGGCCGGTGCGGCCGAGCGACTCACACTCGACGCGGCGCAGGGCGCGGACATCGTGCTCGTGGAAGGGCAGGGCTCGCTGCTCCACCCCGGCTATTCCCCGGTCACTCTGGGCCTGCTTCACGGCGTGATGCCTCAGGCCATGATCCTGTGCTGGCTCCCCAACCGGCCGAGCATCTATGGCGGGAACTACGACTGGGTCACGATCCCGCCCCTGGACCAGGTGGTGCGCATGTACGAAGAAGCGGCGGGCTGGGTCAACCCGCCGTTTCGGAGCCGGGTCATCGGACTGGCCGCCAACACGTACGACATGCGGGAAGACGAGGCGCGCCGCGCCGTTGAGGCTGCGACCGAGCTGACCGGACTACCCGCCACCGATCCGATTCGTTTCGGGTCTGACCCGCTCGTCGATGCGGTGCTGGCAGCGAAAACGGCCTCTGTGCCGGTACCAAGCGGCGATCAGTGAAGCCGCTCGAAGGCAGGGTCGCCGTTGTTGCCGGAGCCACACGCGGCGCCGGGCGCGGGATCGCGTGCATGCTCGGCGAGGCAGGCGCGACAGTCTACGGGACTGGCCGCAGCGTCCGGGGGCACCCGGCGACGCCCGGCCGGCCGGAGACGATCGAAGAAACGGCCGAAATGGTCACCCGGTTGGGCGGCGAGGGGATACATGTACAGGTCGATCACACCGATGAATCGCAAGTGGAGGATTTGTTCGGGCGAGTGCTGACCGACCGTGGCCATCTCGACATTCTGGTCAACGACGTCTGGGGCGGAGATGCTCTTACCGAGTGGGGAACGCCTTTCTGGGAACTGCAGGTTGACAAAGGCTTACGCATGCTGAATGCGGCTGTGCACTCGCACATCATCACGAGCCGGCACGCCCTACCCCTCATGCTCGAGAGGGGCGGCCTCGCTGTAGAGGTGACAGACGGTGACACGCAGGGCTACCGTGGCAATCTATTCTACGATCTGGCCAAGATTTCAGTAATCCGGCTTGCGTATTCGATGGCACGCGACCTGACTGGCACCAGCGTGACGGCAGTCGCGGTATCTCCGGGTTTCCTGCGCTCAGAGGCGATGCTTGAGCACTTCGGCGTAACGGAAGAAAACTGGCTGGACGGTGCGAAGAAGGATCGGCACTTCGCTCAGTCGGAGACACCGTTCTTTGTAGGGCGAGGAGTCGCGGCACTCGCCGCAGATCCTGACGTTTCCCGCCGAAGTGGAGGCGTTTTCGGAAGCTGGACCCTGGCCCGCGAATACGGCTTCGATGACGTGGACGGCCGGCGGCCCGACTGGGGTGGTTACTTCGCACGAACTGTCACCGAACTGCTCGAGCGCGGCGGACCGATCGATGGCTCCGAGGGGCTGATTCTCAGTATGCGACTGCGTCAACTCGATTTTGAGCCCGATCGTGCCGATGAGGCAGCAAGGATCGTGGAGCTTCTAGGCCCGGCCTGAGCTGCTCGGATCGACTTCGACATCATAGGCCCGGAGCGCTCGCGCGATCGCTGGCCTGCTGCCTAGTGCGGAGGCGACATGCGCGCGCTCAGCCGAGCGCCTCGTTTCACCCCGGCGCCTCAGCCCAGCGCCTCGACTCACCTCGGTGCCGCTCACGCGAGGGCCTCAGCCGCCTCCAGAGCCGTGAAGTAGACCCGGGCGGGGATGTCGGCCTCGCGCTTCCAGCGTGCGCCGGCGGTGAAGAAGTCGGGATCGGCACCGCGACTGCTGGTGTCTTCGACTAATGAGGCCACGGGATCGAGCGGCAGCTGGGGCGAACGAGACGAACTCCGGCGAAACCCCGCGTGGGTCTGCCCTTTCGGATCTACGAAGGCCGGCTGATCGGCCTGACCCGTTCCCG
>JBDLJJ010000138.1:0-6474 GCA_039714435.1 Gemmatimonadota bacterium
TGGACTAAACACATGCCGACGTCAGACGCTACGCTGCGAGCCAGCGAAATAAAGAAAGCCCTGCTCGATCAGATCGATCGCTACGAGGACGACCTTCAGTTGGAAGAAGTCGGACAGGTTCTCGAAGTGAAAGACGGGATCGCGCGCATCTGGGGGCTATCGTCAGCCGTAGCCAGTGAAATGCTGGAGATCGAGTCTTCGGAGACCGGGGAGCTGGTGACGGCCCTGGCCCTCAATCTAGAAGAGGACAACATCGGCGCCGTCATTTTGGGCAACTATCTGCAGCTCAAGGAAGGGGACGCGGTCCGCAGAACCGGCCGCGTGTTGGAGGTGCCGGCGGGACCTGACTTTCTGGGCCGGGTGGTCAGCCCTCTGGGCGAGGCGCGTGACGGCAAAGGTTCGCTCAAGTCGGCCCGCAGCATGAAGGTTGACCGCAAGGCGCCGGGCATCGTGTACCGGCAGGGCGTGAACGAGCCCCTGCAGACAGGACTGAAGGCCATCGATTCGATGATTCCGATCGGCCGAGGCCAGCGCGAGCTCATCATCGGCGACCGCGGTACCGGCAAGACGGCCATCGCCCTCGATGCGATTATCAACCAGAAGGGCGGCGATGTGGTCTGTGTGTACGTGGCCATAGGACAGAAGGCGTCGACGGTCGCGTCTGTCGTAGAGCGGCTGCGCGAAGAGGGCGCCCTGGACTACACGATCGTGGTGGCAGCCAACGCCTCCGATCCGGCCACGCTTCAGTACATTGCGCCATACTCAGGCTGCGCCATGGCCGAATACTTCATGTATGTCGAGGGCCGGGCCACACTGGTCATCTACGACGATCTGTCCAAGCAGGCCGACGCCTACCGCGAGATCTCTCTCGTCCTGCGCCGGCCTCCCGGCCGGGAAGCCTACCCGGGCGACGTGTTCTATCTGCACAGCCGGCTGCTGGAGAGAGCCGCCAAGCTGTCGGAGGACGCCGACGTGACGGCCTCCCACCCCGACATCGAGAAGCCCGGCGGCTCGCTGACCGCGCTGCCCGTCATTCAGACACAGGCCGGAGACGTGTCGGCCTACATCCCGACCAACGTGATCTCGATTACGGACGGGCAGATTTTTCTGGAGAGCGACTTGTTTTATTCCGGGGTGCGGCCGGCGGTGAACGCTGGGATTTCGGTGTCCCGGGTCGGCGGCGCGGCTCAGATCAAGGCCATGAAAGGCGTTGCCGGGCGGCTCCGCCTGGACCTGGCACAGTTCCGCGAACTGGAAGCGTTCGCCCAGTTCGGCTCGGAACTGGATCCCGCCACGCAGCGCCAGCTCGCCAGAGGCGAACGGACGGTAGAGATCCTCAAGCAGGGTCAGTACAGGCCTCTGCCGGTAGAGGAGCAGGTGATGGAGATCTACGCCGTCACGCAGGGCTACCTGGACGACTTCGAGACTCGCGAGATACGTCGCTGGGGAGAGAGCTTCCGGGAGTACATGCGCTCGGCGCACCCGGCGGTGGGTGAGGCGATTCGGGGCGAGAAGGTTATCAGCGATGAGACCGATGCTTCGCTTCGGGCCGCGATCGAAGCCCACAAGCAGCTCTTCCGGTCGGACACCGCAGACTTCTAGACATGGCCAAAGCACGCGACATCGGGCGGCGGATGAAATCCGTCCAGAGCACGAAGAAGATCACACGCACGATGGAGATGGTCGCCACCTCCAAGCTGCGCCGGGCCCAGGAGCGTGTGCGCCAGGCTCGGCCGTACGCCGAGCGGCTGACGAGCGTGATCGCCAGCCTGATCGATCCGCAGCTAATCGAGATCGAGCCCATCCTGCGCCAGCCGGACCGGATTCGGCGGGCCGCCGTGCTGCTCCTGACCAGCAACCGCGGCCTGTGCGGCGGTTTCAACGTCAACCTCATCCGGAAGACAAGGGACCTCATGTCCCGCCTGGAGGAGTCAGACGTCGATGTCGAGCTGCACGTAGTCGGGAAGAAGGGCATCAGCTACTTCCGCTTCCGGCAGGTCGAAATGGCTGGGAAGCACACGGACATCTCGGATCGTCCCTCTACAGAGGATGCGCGGGCACTGATCGACCCGCTCGCGGAGCGGTTCGTAGCCGGAGATCTGGACGCTGTTTACATCGTGCACGCCGAATTCCGGAGCGTCATGAGCACGCCGCCGGCGACTCGGCAGCTCCTACCGGTTCACGTGCCCGAAGAGAAGTCCGAGCGGGCGGCCAACTTCATACTTTCTCCGTCCGCCAAGGAGATTCTGGCCACGGTACTGCCGCTGTACGTGACCAACGTGACGTACCGCGGCCTGGTGGAGAGCGCCGCCGCCGAGCAGGGCGCCCGGCGGACGGCCATGAAGAGCGCCACGGACAACGCGGAAGAGTTCCTCGGCAATCTGAGGCGCGACTACAACCGCGCCCGGCAGGCGGAGATAACGCAGCAGATTTCGGAGATCATCGGAGGCGCGGAAGCGCTCACCGGATAAGGCTATCAGGACACACCCAGCACTGTAACGAGAAGCTGATATGGCACAGAAAGAAGAGACCTTCGGCCGCGTAGTTCAGGTGATCGGGCCCGTGCTCGACGTCGTGTTTGACGCCGAGCACATGCCGGAACTGTACAACGCCATCGAGCTCGATTGGACGGACGAGGATGGCACCGGGCATCACCTGGTGTGTGAGGTAGCTCAGCACATCGGCCGCAACCAGGTTCGGGCCGTGGCCATGGACTCGACCGACGGGATCCGCCGGGGCATGGAGGTCAGGGACACGGGCTCTCCGATAACCGTTCCTGTAGGCGACGCTCCGCTCGGCCGCATCCTCAACGTACTGGGAGAGCCGGTAGACGAAGCCGGTCCGGTCGATACCGAAGAGCGCTGGCCCATTCACCGCCACGCGCCGCCGCTGGTAGATCTGGAGCCCAAGACCGAGATCTTCGAAACCGGGATCAAGGTCGTAGATCTGATGGCGCCGTATGTGAAGGGCGGAAAGACTGGCCTGTTCGGCGGCGCGGGCGTCGGCAAGACCGTCATCATCATGGAGCTCATCAACAACATCGCGCAGGAGCACGGCGGCAAGTCCGTGTTCTGCGGGGTCGGCGAGAGAACCCGTGAGGGGAACGATCTCTGGTTCGAGATGAAGGAGTCCGGGGTCATCGACTCCACGGCCCTCGTTTACGGGCAGATGAACGAGCCTCCGGGCGCCCGGCTTCGTGTCGGCCTCTCGGGCCTGACGATCGCCGAGTATTTCCGCGACGTGGCAGGGCAGGACGTGCTGCTGTTCATCGACAACATTTTCCGCTTCAGTCAGGCGGGCTCTGAAGTGTCCGCCCTGCTGGGCCGCATGCCCAGTGCGGTAGGATACCAGCCCACCCTGGCTTCGGAGATGGGCGAACTGCAGGAGAGGATCACGTCGACGCAGTCGGGTTCGATCACCTCAGTGCAGGCTATTTACGTGCCGGCCGACGATCTCACAGATCCGGCTCCGGCGGCCGCGTTCACCCATCTGGACGCCACGACGGTGCTGTCGCGGCAGATCGCCGAGCTCGGGATCTACCCGGCGGTGGATCCGCTGGAGTCGTCTAGCCGAATCCTGGATCCGCAGTACCTGGGCGAGCGTCACTACGCCGTGGCGACTCGGGTGCAGGAGATTCTCCAGCGCTACAAGGATCTTCAGGACATCATCGCCATTCTAGGTATGGACGAGTTGTCGGAAGAGGACAAAGTCATCGTAGGCCGGGCGCGGCGCATTCAGCGATTTCTGTCGCAGCCCTTCCATGTAGCCGAACAGTTTACCGGTATTCCGGGCAAGTACGTGTCACTGGAGTCGACGATCGAGTCGTTCGAGGGTCTGGTCGAAGGCAATTACGACCACCTGCCGGAGCAGGCCTTCTACATGGTGGGCGGAATCGAAGAGGCCGAGGCACAGGCCCGCGAGATGGACGGGCAGGCCGCGTGAGCGAAGAGTCCGCCGCTCGCCGCATGCGGGTCAGTGTCATCTCGCCGACCGAGGTCGGATACGAGGGTGAGGCCGAGAGTGTGGTCGCGCCCGCCTTCGACGGCCGCCTCGGAATACTGTACGGACACGCCCCGATGATGGTCTTGCTGGGGACGGGTGACGTGGTGATTCGAAACGGCCAGCACACTGAGACGTTCACGGTGGCGCGCGGCTTCCTGCAGGTGGTTGATAACGAGATCTCGATCATGGCGGAGGAGGTCTCGGGCACGAACTCGTAACTTCTTGTGGCACACCGGGTTACGAACGTTGACACCCGGGCGCATGTCAGTTATGTTATTTCGCTACCCCGAATTCGGGGTGGTTTGCTTTTTGACAAAATGGAGTGGAGCGAGTGAGTAGGAAGTAGTGCGCCTGAGGAAGTCCTTTTTCTAGAAGGTTTAGAGGAGGGATCAAGCAAGTAAGGGCGTGTGGTGGATGCCTAGGCACAGGCCGGCGATGAAGGACGTGGTAAGCTGCGAAAAGCCAGGGGGAGCTGCAAGCGAGCTTTGATCCCTGGATGTCCGAATGGGGGAACCCGGCGGGGGTAACGCTCCGTCATCCTACGGGTGAATACATAGCCTGTAGGAAGCTAACCGGGGGAACTGAAACATCTAAGTACCCCGAGGAAAAGAAAACAACAGTGATTCCCTTAGTAGCGGCGAGCGAACGGGGAACAGCCCAAACCGTATGGGCGTGATAGGCTGCAGCCGTTGCTCATACGGGGTTGTAGGACCAGTCATGGAGAGACTGCAGATCTCCGAATAGATGTTGTGTGTGAGCCAAAGAGCGCTGGAAAGCGCCGCCAGAGGAGGTGACAGCCCTGTAGGCGAAGCATGCAACACTGTTTGTACTGGCACCTGAGTAGGTCGGGACACGTGAAATCCCGATTGAACCTGGCAGGACCATCTGCCAAGGCTAAACACGAGCCTGTGACCGATAGTGAACCAGTACCGTGAGGGAAAGGTGAAAAGCACGCCGGGAGGCGGGTGAAATAGAACCTGAAACCACATGCCTACAAGCGGTGGGAGGAGAGCTTCCGTCTTCGGACAGGAGCAATCTGACCGCGTGCCTTTTGCATTATGATCCGGCGAGTTGGACCTGGCTGGCGAGGTTAAGCCGTTCTGCGGCGGAGCCGAAGCGAAAGCGAGTCTTAATAGGGCGACAAAGTCGGTCGGGCCAGACCCGAAACCAGAGTGATCTATCCATGGCCAGGCTGAAGCGAGGGTAATGCCTTGTGGAGGGCCGAACCGTTGTGGGTTGAAAACTGCTCGGATGAGCTGTGGATAGGGGTGAAAGGCCAATCAAACCTGGAGATAGCTGGTTCTCCCCGAAAGATATTTAGGTATCGCCTCTGAGTGTAGACTGCGGGAGGTAGAGCACTGGATGGACTAGGGCCCTTACCAGGGTACCAACTCCAACCAAACTCCGAATGCCCGTCAGTTGGTCTCAGGGAGGCAGGGCGCGGGCGATAATGTTCGTGCGCGAGAGGGGAACAACCCAGACCCTCAGCTAAGGTCCCCAAGTGTATGCTAAGTGATAAAGGATGTGAATTTGCGGAGACAACTGGGAGGTTGGCTTAGAAGCAGCCATTCCTTGAAAGAGTGCGTAATAGCTCACCAGTCAAGCGAGTTTGCGCCGATAATGAGCGGGACTCAAGCATACCACCGAAGCTAGGGCTGCGAAGTTTTCTACGGAAAACTTTGCGGGGTAGGGGAGCGTTGCCTGTGCAACGAAGCGGAGCCGTGAGGCCTGGACAAATGCGTCCTTAGTCCGTGGAGCGCAGGGAAGTGAGAATGCCGGAATGAGTACGCGATAAACGGGGTGAGAACCCCCGTCGCCGTAAGCCCAAGGGTTCCTGAGCCATGTCGATCAGCTCAGGGTTAGTCGGCCCCTAAGGTGAGGCCGAAAGGCGTAGCCGATGGGAAACGGGTCAAGATTCCCGTACCACGAAAGTACTGTTTGAGTCTGCGGAGGGACGCAGGAGTGACAGGTCCGCCGGGCGGTGGAGTCCGGTGTAAGGAGGTAGGCGTTTTCGGGTAGGCAAATCCGCCCGTTTAGCCGAGATCCGATGCCGAAGGAGCCATAAGGCTCCGTCAAGGGACCGTAATCTGGCTGCCGAGAAAAGCTTCGCAGACGAGGTATTTTTGTGACCGTACCGCAAACCGACACAGGTGGGCGAGGCGAGAAGCCTCAGGCGCTCGAGTGAGTCTTGGTTAAGGAACTCGGCAAAATGTCCCCGTAACTTCGGGAGAAGGGGAGCCCGTAGTAGGTGAAGCTGTTAGCCAGTGGAGCCCAGGCGGGCCGCAGAGAATCGGCTCAAGCGACTGTTTATTAAAAACATAGGTGTCTGCAAAGTCGTTAAGACGACGTATAGGCACTGACGCCTGCCCGGTGCCGGAAGGTTAAGTGGACGTGTTAGCGAACTTTCGAGTGAGCGAAGCTCAGAAACGAAGCCCCGGTAAACGGCGGCCGTAACTATAACGGTCCTAAGGT
>JBDLJJ010000139.1:0-6362 GCA_039714435.1 Gemmatimonadota bacterium
AAGTCACGCTGAAGCATGTCTTCGCTGTGCGCCTGTGCGACATCGCCCGTCGGATCGTGCCAAGCCAGGACGCCGCAGCCGGCAGACTCCCGGTGGGCGTTCATAGCCTGGCTGAACGAGACAATCTCCGGATCGCTCGGACCAGGGAGCGAGGCGCCTGACCCGCCCGCGGGGCCCGAGCCCGTGTCGGGACCGACCGAGTCGCCCGCGCAGGCGGCCAGAACCAGCGACAGCGTGATGAGAATGCGGCTTCCACGGCTCATGCTTCCCCCTTTCCACGGATACCGGGGGCAAAATCCGGACCGCCTTAGGCTCGAGGCTTGCGGTAGGCTTCCTCCTGACCCGTTATTGAACCCATGCAAGGCCAGGCCGTGGCGGATACCGATCGCACTCTAGCGGCATCACTTCTGGAGCGAGTGCTTGAGCTGCAGGCCGGTGACGGCGCGTGGGGAGCGTATCCGGACCGGCCCAGCGCTACAGAGCCGACCTCTCTGGCCCTCATGTCCCTGCAGGCTTCCGGACGTACGGGAGAAGCGCGCCGACGGGCGGCGGACTGGCTTGTTTCCTGGCAGAGAGAGGACGGAAGCTGGCCCGTTTCCGCGCAGACTCAGAGCGCCGGCTGGAGCACCAGTTTCGCCGTAATGGCCCTGGCCGGGGAGGGCGGCCGCGAGGAAGCGGCGCGGCGCGGAGCCCGGTGGCTTGTTCGGGAGAAGGGCCGCGGCCTGCCATGGTTGACAAAGCTTTACTTCCGCTTTTTTCCCAACCAGCAGTCGGTGAACGTTCTGGATCCGTCTCTGGTGGGCTGGCCCTGGGCCACAGACACGTTCAGCTGGGTCGAGCCCACCGCGTACGCCATGATCGCTCTGCGCCGGCTGCCCGCTGACCTGCGCCCGCGCGGGTCGGCCGGACGCCTGGACATGGCCCGGCGCATGCTGGCCGACCGCATGTGCTATGAGGGGGGCTGGAACTACGGGAACAAGGAAGTCCTGGGCGAGAACCTGTGGCCCTACGCGGACACCACTGCGCTGGCGCTCGTCGCGCTGGGCGGGCCGGCGGCGGACGAGTCGGTGTCCGAGCGGGACCAGCGGCTGGCGGACGTGCGGCGTCTCAGCCTGGACGCTCTGGGCCGAATGCTGGAACGGAACCGGTCGGGAATCGCTCTGGCCTGGTCGATCCTGTGCTACCGGCTGTACAGCCTGGAATCGGCCCAGCTCGAACGGTGGCTGGCCGACTCGTACGCGCAGACCGGGTTTCTGGACGAGACGAGGGTCGTGGCCACCGCCGCTCTGGCGCTGGCCGGGGGCGAAGCTCTGTTCCGGGACGGCGGGGCGTGAGTCTCGAGCGCCGTGAGTTTCTGCGCCGCACCGCGGGCGCGTCGGCCGCCGTGGCCGCGGCCGGGAGCGCTACACTGGCCGCCGGATGCCGGGACGGCGCCGACGAAGCGGGGCCGCGCTGGGACCCCGAGGCGTTCCGGAAGCGGGACGAGTCGCGGGTGGCGGTGCTCGACGCCGCAGCCTACGACGGTACGCTGGTGGATACCGTGCGGCGCGGACTTCAGCTGTTCGGTTTACCCATCCGCGACAAGCGCGTCGTTCTCAAGCCCAATCTCGTCGAGTTCGACCCGAGCGGCGTCATCAACACGCACCCGGCGCTCATCGCGGCGACTATCGAGGCTCTGCGCAGCATGGACGCACGCAGCGTGGTCGTAGCGGAAGGTCCGGGCCACAGGCGAGACAACGAGTACGTGCTGGTCCAGTCCGGCCTGTACGACGTACTGCGCGACACCGGCACGTCGTACGTCGATTTGAACAGCGACTCCGTGAGTGCGCGGCCGATTCCGGCCCGCTTCAGCGGCCTCGGCACACTCTACCTGCCGGACACGGTTCTGGAGGCGGACCTGTTCATCTCCATGCCCAAGCTCAAAACACACCACTGGGCCGGCGTCACGCTGTCGATGAAGAACATGTTCGGCATCATGCCCAGCTCGATTTACGGCTGGCCCAAGAACGTGCTGCACTGGGCGGGCATCGAAAACTGCATCCTCGACATCAACGCCACCCTCGATGTGCCGCGCTTCAACATCGTGGACGGTATCGTCGGAATGGAAGGCAACGGCCCGATTCAGGGCGACGCCCGCAGCGTGGGAGTGCTCGTGCTGGGCCAGGACCCGGTCGCGGTCGATTCCACCTGCGCCAGGCTGATGCGAATCGAGCCCTGGGAGGTCAGTTACCTGCAGACAGCGTCAGCATTCCTTGGCAACCTCAGGCGGGAGGGCATTCTCCAGTTGGCGGAGGACCCGGAGCCTCGGGCCCAAGACTTCGCTGTTCTTCCGGGTTTCGCGCCCCTCAAGGTCACAGCCGCCGGCTGAAGCGCGCCCGGCGGCGTTGAGCCTACAGTTCGTCCCGAAAAGCTTGAAAAAGATAGCCCTGCGCGGCATTTTGAGCGGTCTATGCAAACAAAGGAAACCGAGGCCGCCAGGCTTCCCATAGATAGCGCGCCTCAGGCCGCGAACTCCGGCGAGCGGGCCGCGCTCGTTCACCGGCCGCGGCGCCTTCGCAGGACCGCCGCGCTACGCGAGTTGGTCCGTGAGACGCAGCTGTCCGCCAGCGACCTCATCTACCCCTTGTTCGTGAGCGAGGTAGCCCCCGAGCCGACGGCAATCGAGTCGATGCCTGGGGTCATGCAGTGGCCTATCGATAAGGTCGCCGACCACGCGGCCGAGGCCGCCGGCCTGGGCATCCGAGCGGTACTGCTGTTTGGAATCCCGGCCGCCAAGGATCCTGTCGGCACGGGAGCGGACGCGGAAAGCGGCGTCGTGCAGCAGGCTATCCGCGCCATCAAACAGCGAGTGCCGGAACTCGCCGTCATCTCAGACGTTTGTCTCTGCGAGTACACGGACCACGGGCACTGCGGGCTTCTGGGCGGGCCGGAGACCGACCCTGTCGTGCTGAACGACGAGTCGCTGCCGCGGCTCGTGAGCGCGGCGGTCTCACAGGCGCGGGCGGGAGCTGATGTCGTGGCGCCGTCGGCCATGTTTGACGGCATGGTGGAGGCGATCAGGACAGGCCTGGACGAGTCGGGATTCCAGGACACGGCGATCCTGTCCTACTCGGCGAAATACGCCAGCGCTTTTTACGGCCCGTTCCGGGATGCGGCGGAAGGTGCGCCCCGGTTTGGAGACCGGCGATCGCACCAGATGGACCCCGCCAACGCGCGGGAGGCCCTGCGGGAAAACGAGCTGGATGTTCTGGAGGGAGCGGACATGTTGATGGTCAAGCCAGCGCTGGCCTACCTCGACGTGATTCGGCAGACCCGTGAGCAGTTCCCGGAATTGCCGTTGGCCGCTTACAACGTGAGCGGCGAATACGCGATGGTCAAAGCGGCCGCGGAGCGAGGCTGGCTGGAGGAGAAACGTGTCGTCATGGAGATTCTGACGGGTATGAAACGAGCCGGGGCTGATCTGATTATCACATATCACGCCGTTGACGCGGCGCGCTGGATGGCGAGCTAAGCGTGGCCGATAGAGGCGAGGATACCGCATCGGCCGCGGCGGCGGAGCGAACCACCCAGTCGCTCAACCACTTCGGTGTTTACCGCTTCACGAAGGAATTCTGGGGACTCTCGGCTGACCAACGCGGGTCGACGCACAGTCAGTTGCTTGAGGCGTTGGAGGGGGCCGCCCATGCGGTGCATCCCTACCAGCTGTTCCCGATGGAGAGCGCGGCGGATCTGATGATCTGGACGGCGGTGGATGTAGAAGGCGTCGATCATCCGAAACGCTTTTTCGAGGATCTGGGGCGGGCCATGAGCCCGTTTCGGGGTTATCTGGAGGCGACGGACTCGCTGTGGGGATTTACGCGTCCGTCTCAGTACAGCCGGGCCAAGTCAGCCCAGGAGATGGACCCGTTCCCGGCCGAGCGAGCACCGTATCTCGTCGTCTATCCGTTCACCAAGACCATCGACTGGTACCTGCTCGGGCCCGACACCCGGCAGGGAATGATGAACGAGCACATCCGGATTGGGAAGCAGTACACGGAGATATCTCAGCTTCTGCTCTATTCGTCCGGCCTTCAGGACCAGGAATTCGTGGTGGTGTACGAAACCGAGGATCTCAGTCTGTTCTCCCAGCTGGTGAGAGAGCTGCGAGACACGGAGGCGCGGCGATACACGAAGGCTGACACGCCGGTACACACCGGCCTGTTCTACCCGCCCGGCCAGGAGGAGACCGTATGGTCCGGATCCTAGCACTCGGCACCAGCCACGCCGTGGCTCCGGCTCGATTCCGGGACGGAATGTATATGGACGAGCCGGCCGTGCGGGAGTTTCTCTCGGACCTGATGTCCGCCGACCTGTTCGAGGAAGCCGTGCTCCTGCACACGTGTACCCGATCCGAGACTTACGCCGTGGTTCGGGATACCGAAGCGGCTGAGGAAGAACTCGTCCAGCGGCTGGCCGGTCGACCTTTCGCCGCGCCTATGGAAGCACGGGCGGCTGAAATCCGGGAGCATTCGTACGGACTCAGCGGACTGGAAGCTGGCCGGCACTTGCTGCGGGTGGCTGCCGGGCTGGACTCGATCATACTCGGAGAGGCCCAGATTCTGGGCCAGGTCAAAGAGGCGGTGGCGGTCGCCAGCAGCGTAGGCGCGACGGGCCCGGTCCTGTCGCACCTGTTCAGGGGCGCGATTCGCGCTGGGAAGCGGGCTCGGTCGGAGACCCAGCTCGGAACCGGCCCGACGTCTCTGGCTTCGGCCGGAGTGCGGCTGGCTGTTTCGGCCTCAGAGAGTTTCCCTGAGCAGACTGTGCTCGTAGTCGGTGCCGGCGAGACGGCATCGCTCACAGCGCGGCATGTCGCCAAACGCCGCCCGGCTCGTCTGCTGATCGTGAATCGGACATTGGAGCGGGCTCAGGCCCTGGCCGGCGAGCTTGGCGGTGAGGCGCACCCACTGGAGTCGCTGGTCGACCTGGCCGCGGAAGCCGCGGTGATTATCAGCGCCACATCGGCGCAGGAACCTGTTCTGAGCGGCGGCGACCTGACCGCTGTGATGGAGCGCAGGCCCCGCCAGCCTCTCGTCTGTGTCGATCTTGGCCGCCCCCGGAACGTGGAGCGTCTCGCGGGTCCGATAGCCAACCTCACGATACATGACCTGGACGGACTGGCCGAGCGGGTCGAACTGAACCGCGAGCGCCAGGCCGGTGAGATTCCCAAGGCGGAGAGTATCGTAGATGAGGAACTGGAGCGCTTCGCCGCGTGGCGCAGGGAGCGGAGGGTAGTCCCGGTACTTACAGCCCTGCGAGACCGGTTCTTCGAGACAGGGGCGCGCGAGGTCGAGGCTCAGGTGAAGCGCATGGGCCCGGAGCGGCGTGACGAGCTGGAGCGGTACACCCAGGCGCTCCTGGCCAAGCTTCTGCATGTCCCTACGACCCGCATCAAGGAAGTAGACCGCGAAACCGACAGGGGCGCTGCCCTGCTGGATTCTCTTCGAGAGCTGTTTGAATTGGCGGACGAAACAGGGGTCTCGGATCAGGTGCCGAACGCAAGCGCTGACGCGAGCGACGACGCGCGCGATGCTCAGGGTACGCGCGTATCAGCCGCGGTTCCACGCCAGCATCCCGAGTAAGGAGTCGATCACCGCCCGGTGACGGCAATGAGGTCTATTCTACGTATCGGAACGCGCACCTCGCAGCTCGCTCTCGTCCAGGCCCGGCTCGTGGCCGATCTGCTGCGCGGCACGCTCGGAGTCGAGTCGGAACTCGTGGGGATTCGCACCGCCGGCGACCGCTCTGATGATACGCCCTTCTCTGAGCTGGAAGGGTCTGGTTTCTTCACCAAGGAGATCGAGCGAGCTGTGCTGGAGGGTACTGTCGACCTCGCGGTTCACAGCCTCAAGGATCTCGCCACCGAGACGGCCGCCGACCTTCAACTCTCGGCCGTGCTCGAACGCGCCGATCCGCGTGACGCCCTGCTCGTAGCTGACCGCGCGGGCACGGCGGGCGCTCGGTCCGGGCGGGCTGATGCCGGGCTCGCTGAGTCCGGGCGGGCTGATGCCGCGGCTGGCGCGGATCCCTTTGCCGAACTGGCCCAGGGCGCTACGGTCGGGACCAGTAGTCTTCGGAGACGTGCTTTTCTGGCCCGCTTGAGGCCAGACCTGTCGGTGAAGGCGCTGAGAGGAAACGTCCCGACCCGGATAGAGAAGCTCCACGACGGACACTACGACGCCATCGTTCTAGCGGCCGCCGGGCTCGACCGCCTCGGACTGAGCGATCATATCTCACTCCGCCTGCCGGAGTCAGAGTTTCTGCCGGCGCCGGGACAAGGCGCCATCGCGATTCAGACGCGGGCCGATTCTCTCGCTGTCAACGAA
>JBDLJJ010000140.1:0-6329 GCA_039714435.1 Gemmatimonadota bacterium
GTCAGTGTGAATCCGCCGTCCGGCGTCAGAGTTGTGCCCGTGATGTAACTGGCCTCTAACGCTCAGAGCGGGTGACGAGAGAGAAAGGCGGAAATCCCCTCAGCTACGCTTCGAGGATCCTGCATTTGCAAGAGATGATTGGTTCCAGGCACCAGGTGGTCCTCCGTCTGCGGGAACCACGAGTGGACAAGCTCTCCTATCTCCTCGAACATAGGATCGCTCTCGCTCCCGAGAACCAATAGAATCGGCTGGGCAATTTGTGTCGCCTTGTGCGCGTCGAACGCCCACTCACCCAACGCGGGTAGTTCGATTTCGAAGAAGGTTCTGGCATCGTTCACAGCTTGTTCCGGCCCACCGGGTACAGTGCGAGCAACTTGGGCCTTCCACTCCGGCCCACCTATCCCCCGGCCAAAGACGTCTACTGCGCCGACAGGGTCTCCTGATTGGTACTTCTCGACCGCGGGTGAAACGCATTCCTGAAAGAATGTCTTTGCGCGTGGTACCATTAGCAGCGCGGGCTCAAGTAGCGCGAGGGATCCGACGACGTCCGGAGCATCCAAGGCAAGTTGGAGTGCTGTAGCCCCACCGTAGGAGTGCCCAGCAAGGTGGGCGCGAGACACGTTCAAGTGCCGCAGCACCGCCAGCGCATCTGCCGCCTGTTGCTCGATGCTGAACGCCTCACCATGAGGCGCACTCCCGGCGAAGCCGCGGCGGTGATAACGGATCAGCTGATAGTTGGCTAATCCAGCTTCCACCATGAGGGGAAGATAGGAGGCTGCGAAATGGCTGCCGTGGATGAGCAACACGGGCTCACCATCGCCTCGGGTTTCGTACTCCAGCTTCCCGCCACTCACCGGGACGCCTTGAAGGAGCTCAGTCATCTCGGACACCTCCTCTGTTCTGCCGCATAACGGTTGGCATTTCTGCTGCGCGAGCATAATGCGCGACCCGCGCGCAGCACGACCCTCACGTTTGCCGCGCCAGCAGCAACCGTCTGTTAGAGAGCGGCAGGACCGCCATTACGGAACGCTACCGTCGATCGGCCACTTCTCTAAGCCAGATCACGGCCCGCCTCAACGCGTCGTCCGGCACGGTATGACCGCCAGGGAACTCATCCAGAATGACTTCGTAGCCGGCCTCTTCGAAGGCATCTCGCGCCTCTTCGGCGTTTGAGAACGGCACCATGGGGTCTGACCGGCCCAGAGCCAGGCGTACAAGGAGATGATTGCCGTCCTCCAAGCGGTCCCCCAGGACCGTGAACAACTCACGATAGAACGTGGCGCCGAATGCGACGATTCCATCGACTTCGTGCCGATTGTAAAAGCCGCCCGAAAGGGCATAGACGCCACCCAAGGAGAAACCGAACACGTAGACCGAGCCTACGCGATACTCCTCTCGAACTCGGTCAATCACGCTTGGTAGGAATTCAAGAAGCGTGATACTCGCCGACTGGAACTCGATCGCAGGGTCATCGGAAAGCGGCGGTCCGAGGCCGTACTCCCTGGTCCACGTGCTCAGTTCCCAGGTTGAGCGACGAAGCGAGTCGGGGGAAGGTACCGGATACGGACCTTCTGGCAGGACGGCGATGAATCCACCTTCGGCGAAGGCTCGACCGATCCTTTCAAACTGTACGGACGAACTCCCAAACCCGTGCAGGGCGATCACCGTTGGGTAGGTTCGGGCGGAATCAAAGTCCCGGGGCAAGTGGACCCGGATCGGGAAGAGGGCGGCAGCCTCATGCCACAGCACGTCGGCCCCGGCATGGCTCCCCGAAACCGGCCCTTGCTGCCCCCACGCAGGTGTCGGGGTTAAGGAAACTACACCCAGCCACAGCAGCAAAGCCCAGCACCGCCTCCCGGGCATCGTGCAGCCGATTTGGGCAGCGAGTTCGGTCATGCCATCCCCCCGTGGATTACTGCTCTCCAACGGAAATGTGTTTCAGCTACGCGCCACCATGCGCAACTCTCAGCCCAAATGTATGCCGCGCCAGCTGCTCACGCTTGTTAGGCCGCGGTCTTGGTTCCAGAGGTCACGACTAACCGAAGTCGGTGCTCCAACACGTCGTCCCGCACGAATTCAGCCCACGCATCGAGTACCTCTTGCTCCAAGGCAGCCAAAGCCACGGCGTCAACCTCCGACACGACCGCCGCTAGAGGTGTGCTATGTATGTATTGCCTCAGGAACTGACGCGGCGGAGGGAGTTCCAGCACATGGCTCGTTGCTTCAACGACCACTTCGAGGAATCCTGCCTCCCTCATGAGGCGCTCTAGTTCATCGACATCGTGAAGTGAAAAGACCTGGCTGACGAACTGAGCCGCACGTGGACCAACGTGCCGCTCCATGGCTGAGGCTAGAGCGGCAAAGACACCGGTGATCGGCCCAGGCACACTAAGCAGCAGTCGGCCGTCACCCTTTAAGACTCGATGCATCTCCGCAAGCGCGGCGGGTCGGTCTCCCATGAACTGAAGGCCCATCTGGCAAAGAACCACGTCGAACGACTCGGGTGCCAGCGGCATATCCTCGGCCGGCGCTTGGTACCATTTGATCCCGGCCCTCGGCGGAGTAACCGTCCGAGCGACCGCGAGCATGGAACCGTTCGGATCCAGACCCGTGACTGCACCGCCCGCGTCGACGACTTCCGACAGCAGGCGCGCGACGATGCCAGTACCGCACGCAACGTCGAGTACACGATCCGTTGGCCTAACGCCCGCGCGGCTGACAAGCTCCTTGGCAAGCGGCTCCCCGATCGAAGGGACGAAGAATCGCTCGTAGTTCTCTGCGGGGTTTGCTCCGTAGGACTCGTCGAAGTGCGCGTGAGACACGGCCGTCCCTCCTATTCCGACTGCCCGCGGCCTCGCCATCGGCCAGCACCAAATGATTCTGCGTTTCTGCTGTGGGCAACTTAGATCGGCGCTCCGGGAGCGCGCGAGACCAAGGTCGGTTTGTCAGCAGCAATAGGGTCGTCGTCCGACTTCAATCGCTCTGCCTACTGGAGTTGAACCATTCCCGCTACTTCGTCGCACCGGATCCCGTCTCCTGGCACCCGAGCGGCGCCGGATACAAAGACCGCCCGGTCCCTGGACTTGCCTCCTCCCTCGATTCCGTCGCTCACCGAGAGTGCGATGGAGTAGGGAAAGGGCTCCTGCGGCGCCTCGACGGTGACCTCCGAGTCTCCGGTCAAGGTCCACTCGACTAGGCTGAACACGTCGCTCTCCGGGCGAAAGACGCGCCCAGCCTCGATGTGGGTGATTATGCAGCCGTTCGCAGCCGTCGGGGTACCTGGGTCAGCGAGGTCCAGCGCTGCAAGCTGTTCAGGGGGCACCGAATCCAGATTCAGCGGAGCCTCGGACAAGATCAGTTCCGCCACGGTATAGGCGAGCGACTCACGATTGGTTTCGTCGCACCTTTCAAAGCACAACCATAGGTCGTACGTGCCCTCTTGTGCTTGCGCTGGAGAAGCTGCGAGCAGGGCGAGTATTCCAAGCTTTGTGACGGCTGTCTTGCGCAGCACAGTATCCCTCCGAGTAATGAGAAGAATTCACAAAGTTTGGATGGACCTGCCGCGGTAAAGGTTGGACCCGACTAAACCCTTTTTGGAACGGCTTTGTCAGTCGGGACCTCGCTCCGCTCCCATAGAGAAGCGAATACCTTCATCTAACAATTCCCGGACCTCCGAGTCTCTTGACGCCATGGCCTCAGATAGAACCACATATTCGCTTTTTACCGGAGCTCCAGGGAAGTACCGTAATGGCTCGACCTCCCCACTCTCGAGCAGCCGCGACCGCGTCGCTTCCGGAAGCTTGATGGCAAAACCAGCCGGAGTCAGTGAGGCAGCTACCTTGCCATCCGCGTACAGCGCAGCTCCGCTGAAGAAGTGTTTGCATTCCAGAGTGACCCCGGCGGGGCCCACGGGGCCTAAGGCATCCAGTTTCGCGATGAGTTGATCGAGATAGGGCTGAGCCATGATTTCGCTGGAGTGCTATCTAACTGCCGGCCGACCCGGTCAGAACCCGATGTCCATGACCGTCAATTCTTCGAGGTCAGCCACGAGCGCTTCCGCGACCGGCACATGGGTCGGATGATTGATATACTCGTCCAGACCGTCTTGATTGGCGACACTGACGATGATCCCATGGGTGAAACCCCCGGCGCGATCGCTGATGTTCTCGCCGCATTCCAGCAATTCGACTGGGGGAACAGAATCCGCCAAACCGCGACAGGCCTGCATGTGCTGCTCGATTCTCTCGGCAGCAATGCCTTCCTTGAACTTGAGCCACGCGACATGTCTGATAGGCATGGAATCCTCCTATTTTCATCCTGGAATAGACGCCTGTTAGGCGACGTCATCTCGATTGGACTGGGGACCTGCGGATACGAAACTACGACGCCTCGCCGAACGCAGCGATTTCCTCGACGTATGCCGAATCGAACTGCAGAGCCTCAACCAGCTGTGATAGCTCGGTCGCGTAAGCTGGATTCGTACCGGCCAGGCCCAACTCGCGCGGCAGGTTGTAGCAGTACGCCTCGACATTTTTGCTTGTTACCAACAGCTCCACCTGTACACGTTCTCGTATGTACTCGCGAACACTCGGTTCCGAGTAGAGCGTGCGAGCTTCCTGGTCGGCGAGCTCCATCACGATTCCATAGGCGCGACCCGAAGCGGATCGCAGCAATGTTGCTCGCTCGCCGATGTGGATGCGATAGTCGGGTAGCACTGCGGGACCGATAAGCCTCGGGTGAAGACCCTTCTCGGTGAGAAGAGACCGATCCATGAACAGGCCGTAGAAGAAGATCTTGCTCATGGGTTTGGAGCTGTCCGTCTAACGGCTGCGAGCTGAGCGGCCGGGGACTGTTCCCTCACATTCTCTACTCGCAACCTGCATCTCAATTCTCTCTTGCTCCTGCCGCTGAATCCCGGTCCGCTCCAGCGAGTGGTTAGGCGGTTTAGCGATCCCGCCGTGACATATCTCAAGCTACTGGGGGGCTGATGTGCATGCGGATATTGACTATGACAGGTTCCGGTGCAGCTTCACTGATAGACGGGCAATCTCCTGCTCTAGCTCGGATGGATAAGGTTGCAATCCTGGGGGCGCGCCTTCTGCACCGCCATCGAACAGCCAGCTAATCCCTCGCAGCATAACGGCCGTGTAGAGATCGAACAGGTCAGCGCCGGCTGGCCCGGTCCCGGCTGCCAGATTCAACAGGCTTCCCTTCGCCAGCAGAAAGATGTGCTTCCCATTCACATCAAACCGCTCCACATGGGCTCTCATCCGTTGATGAGGTTGGCGGTAGAGCCAGTCGATGTCGATCTCCCGGTTGGAGTGGCCGGCATTGAAAAAGATCGTGCCCGGCCGCGCCTGTCGCAGATGGTCCTCACCCAGTACCCCCTCGACGCCTGTTGCCGTCACCACGATCTGGCAGCGCGCTAAACCTTCCTCCAGGTTCACCGGCGCGCAGCCGTGATGCTGAGCCTCGATCAGTCGCACCGCGTCGAGGTCCGCCACATAGACAATTGCGCCCAGGTCGCGCGCTCTCTCGGCGATGCCTTTGGCGACAGGACCATAGCCGACCACCAGCACAGACCTGCGGAACAGGCTCATCGAGGTGACATCGCTGAAAACCGGCCATACTTCGTTTCCGACGTGGAACCGGTTCTCCAGGCGGTCCTTGAGCGGAATGCTGTTCCAGTCGAAGACAGGGAACGGGATATCGTGATCCCTCAGCAGGTTCAGCCCACTGGTCGTTGCTTCCAGCGCGCCTTTGACAGGCGGCGCCCTGTCCAGATAAGCCACGCTCAACTCGCCGCCCATGTCACACAGGAAATCTGCGTCGAAGGCGCGCACAAGTCGCTTGTGTTCGTCGTAGTCAGCCTGGGTCATGCCGCGCCAGCCATAAGCCGTGATGCCCCGTTCGGACAGATAGGCCACCGCGTCGTCGTCGGTGCTATCGACATTACAGGCCCCAATTACGATTTCCGCGCCACTCTCGACCAGCGCCAGTATCATCGGTAGGGTGTTAGGCGTGATGTGCATCCAACAGGCCAGCCTGTTTCCCCGGTAGTCCCGCTGGCTGATCTCGCGGCAGTAGTGCTCGGTGATTGGCATCACGTAGCGCAACCAGGCGATTTCCGGCTCTTCTATCCGGGCGCCGGGCCCGGTGTCTTCATCTCGGGAGGAAATCATAGCATCTAGCTCCCTTCACTACTCCTACCGCCTAACGGCCTGGCGATCAGCTGCGGCCCGGAGTGGCCGCCTGGCTGAGATGCAGATTGGCTCCGAGCAGCCTGCCAAAGCAACTAACATGATGCCGGCAGCTGCTAACGCTTGTTA
>JBDLJJ010000141.1:0-6262 GCA_039714435.1 Gemmatimonadota bacterium
TGCCCGGCCGGGGTCGATCCACTGGAAGACGATACGGTCATCATTTGCCAGCGCCCGTTCGACGCCGAGAACGCGGTCGAACCATATCGCGGCACAGACTTTCCGGCCCCGACCCGCGCCATCACGGACCTGACTGATGAGCAGATCGACCAGCTTCCACCTTTTCAGCAGCTGCAGGCCGGCGTGCCCGTGCCGATCACCGAGTCGCTACAGGTCACCTTTTCCAGAGACCAGATCGTCACCCACCCGGACATCATCGCGATCCTGATCGCTCGCCATTCACTGGGCGACAGGCCGGTGTACTTTGCCACGACGGCTCCGCCCGTGTACCAAGCCTGGAATCTGGAGCCGTATCTCATGCGGCAGGGATTGGCGCTCAAGCTGATGGATGGAGAGCCCGAATCCACAGTCAATCAAGTAAAACTGGATGGCAGGTACGGCTCGCTCTGGATTGACCTCGAGCGTACCCAGACCCTGCTGTGGGACGTCTTTCAGCTCGAGTATCTTCTCGACTGGGACCTGTGGCCCGATCCGTCCACGCGGGCCAGCATTCCCGCGCAGTATTCGTTGGCGCACCTGGTGCTGGGTGACGCGCTGACCCTGCGAGAGGAAACGGAATTGGCCAAGAGCAGTTACGACCGCGGAGAGCGGCTTTTCGAACTCACCGCGCGCACGATTCCCTAGCCGCCGGCTCGCTGTGGCCGAAGCGCCGCCAGCCGCCGACGGCCCTACCTGCCGAGTGGGATAGTGTCGTTGAGGATGTGGTAGGGGGAGGCGACACTCCGTTCGTGAGCTTGCCCGATCAACACGCGAGCCGAGTCCGTCATCGTCCTGGACAGCATGCCTTCGAACTGATTCCGGTAGAAGTCATCCGGGAGCACGATTACTTCGCCGAGCGCCGATGATGCTCCATCCGGTAGCGGCAGCGTGAGAGTCATGCTGCTGTCCGGGGCCAGGCGCGTGTCGGAGATCTCCACCCACCCACCTGGCTGGCTGGCGACCTGACGGACGATTCGCGCCTCCCGCGACGCGCCGGGAATGTCGTTGTTGTCGCCGTCGCGCAGACTGACCCGAACGATCACAGACGGAGTCACGTAGGTGGGAAACATGTGTCCGGTGCCCGTGTTCGTAACGCGCAGGCCGACCTGGCCCGCCGCCGGACCGATCCACTCGATGGTCACGCCTGAGGCGGTCATCTCCGGGTCATGGATCCCACGCCACAGATGGCGCCGGTCGGGCATGTGGCAGCTCTGACAGCTTGTTCCTTCTGCCGGGTAGCGGCTGGCCTCCCACTCAGCAAAGGTATTCTCGAGGTACTTCCCGTTCGGTGCCGGCAGGTTGCCGCTGAACTGGTGGCAGCCGGCGCAGAAACGAGAGTCTTCGAAATAGGCGCTGCGCGTCACGCCCCCGTGCGGCGAGCCCTCCGCTGACGGACTGGTCGATCCGTCACGCCGCGGTGGCCCGTACCGCTTACCTCCCCGAGCGTGACAGGCCGCACAGACCATTCCGTGGTCTCGGAGTGCGGGGTCGTAGTCAGGGTTGGCGAGATAGCGGCCGTCCGCCTGCGGGAGCTTCGCCTGCTGCTCGCTCAGCGGTGCGTGGCACGTGAGGCAGCTTCGAACGAAGCCGTGATTGCTCTCCTCCTGCGTAACCAGCTGTCCGGACAGGCCGGGTGAGTACGCTTCGGAGTGAACTGTAGTCTGCCAATCCGCGTACTGCTGGACGTGGCAGGTGCCGCATGAATCCGGCTGCAGGGACGCATCCAGTTCCGTCAGAGCACCGGCCGTCGCTCCTTGGGCGGGGATCGGCCTCGTCCAGTAACCGCCCAAAAATTCGCTCAGGGTCGAGAAGGTTCGCACGTCGGTGATCGTCGCCGCGAACTCCTCTGGTTCGGCGCAGCCAGATAGAAGTGCGCTGGCCCCGAGCGCCATGGCGCAAAAAAGCCCGGCCGCGGACGGCCGGGCTTTTCCGTGGGTAAGACTCCGGCGAGGTGTCATACGCTAGCCTGCCTCACCGATCAGCCCATCCCTGTTCAGTCAGCTGCGCAGGGATTTGCCGCACACGGATTCGCCGCGCAGGGGTTCGCTGCGCACGGATTCGCCTCATCCATGGCTCCCTCAGCCTCATCCATGGCTCCCTCAGCGTCATCCATGGCCTCTTCAGCGTGATCCATGGCGTCATCCATGGCCTCTTCTGCGGCACAGGGATTCGCCGCGTCATCTGCGGCACAGGGGTTAGCGGCACAGGGATTATCCCCATCCGCTGCTGCGTCAACCTCGCCGCTGCTACATCCTGCAACCAGGAAGAACAGAGCGGGGACGACCCATGCGGTGCGGAACGTCTTCAGCATGATGCCTCCATTGAACTCAGTTTCTCAAGATGTCGGACGCGGACAACTCCGTTCCCGCGGACATCGCCAAAACGCGGGTACGGCTGTCTCGGCCCGCGACCCATGAAATACACCCCTCTAGGCGTCATCGTCAACAAATACACTCGAGAAACTGTTCCTCCAGCGGCTCGGGCGGCGCCTAGCGAGTCAGCGCAAACCCCGCCGTGGCCGACCGATCCTGAAGGCTCTGGACGCTAGGATCTCGGTTCTTGAGCGCTATGATCGCATCGGCTGCGGCTGAGGCCGCTGAGAGTGTCGTGGCGTACGGAACCCCTCGAGCGATCGCGACTCGCCGAATCATATAGTCGTCCTGCTGTGCCAGTTTCCCCAGCGGAGTATTGATCAGCATGTGAATTCTTCCCGACCGAAGCAGATCCAGAATATGAGGCCGGCCCTCCGAAACCTTGAGCACTGTCTCGCAGGGAACGCCTCTTCCGCGCAGGTATGTCGCGGTTCCGCCGGTCGCATGCAGCGCGAAACCCATCTCGTGCAATCGCCTGACTATGGGTAGCGCCGCCGGCTTGTCGCGGTCGTGTACGGTGACCACGACGGCCCCACTTTCGGGCAGCTGTCCGTCGGCGGCGGCCTGAGCCTTGGCAAAAGCCAGTCCGAAGCTGCTCGCCAGGCCCATGACTTCGCCGGTGGATCTCATCTCCGGACCGAGCAGGGGATCCGCGGCCGGGAAGCGCGCGAACGGAAACACGGCCTCCTTGACGGCCACGTCGGTCATAATCGGCTCGTCCGGAAGATCCATATCTGACAGCTTTTCGCCAGCCAGGACTCGTGCCGCGACCCGGGCCAGCGGCACCGATGTGGCCTTGCTCACGAAGGGAACGGTACGGCTGGCGCGCGGATTTACCTCCAGGACGTACACGCGGCCCTCATGAACGGCGTACTGCACGTTTATCAAGCCACGCACGTCCAGGGCTCTGGCAAACGCCTCCGTATGATCTCTCATCTGCTGGATGTGATTGTCCTCGAGAAGATACGGGGGGAGGACGCAGGCGGAGTCGCCCGAGTGGACGCCGGCCTCCTCGATGTGCTGCATGACTCCCCCGATTACCACCCGGTCGCCATCGCAGACAGCGTCCACGTCGGCCTCGAAGGCGTCCTCCAGGAACCGGTCCAGCAGGACGGGATGCAGCGGTGAGGCCTGGATCGCCTGCGCGAAGAAGCGGTCCAGCGACTCGCTGTCGTACACGATCTCCATAGCCCGGCCACCAAGGACGTAGCTGGGCCGAACCAGGACCGGGTACCCGATCGCCTCCGCTACGGCGTGAGCCTCTTCCAGCGTCATCGCCGTGCCGCCTTCGGGCGCGGCCACACCAAGCGACTTACACAGGCTATCAAACCTCTGGCGATCCTCAGCCAGATCAATCTGTTCGACGCCCGTGCCCAGAATCGGGACGCCCAGATCCTCCAGCTGCCTCGCCAGGCGCAGGGGTGTCTGCCCACCGAACTGCACGATCACGCCCTCGGGCTGCTCGAGTTCCACGATCTCGAGAACGTCCTCCACAGTGAGCGGCTCGAAATAGAGCTTGTCGGAAATGTCGAAATCGGTGGAGACTGTTTCCGGGTTCGAGTTGACCATGATCGTCTCGACTCCCGCCTCCCGTAGCGCCAGAGCCGCAGAGACACAGCAATAGTCGAATTCCAGGCCCTGACCTATCCGGTTCGGTCCGCTGCCGAGAATGATCACCTTGCGGCGATCAGACGGCACAGACTCGTTCTCCAGTTCATACGTCGAATACAGGTATGGCGTCGCGGCGGGGAACTCTCCGGCGCATGTGTCCACCGTCTTGTAGACCGGCCGCAGACCAAATTCGCGTCGCAGGTCACGCACGTCCGCCTCGGACTCGCCTCGCAGCGCCGCCAGCTCAGCGTCTCCGAAGCCCAGGCGCTTCATGCGGAGCAGGTGTGCACGGTCGATCTGCTCAGCGGCCTTGTGGTCAGCCGCCGCCGCGGTCAATCCGGCCAGCTGATGCAGGAACCAGGGGTCGATCTGGGTGACTTCAGCTATTTCCTCGGGAGATACGCCATCCCGCAGCGCCTCAGCGATGTGAAACGGCCGATCCGGGGTGGGGGTTCTGAGTGCTTTTCGAAGCGGGGCGGAGATTTCAGCCGGGCCGTGCGGCCCTGCGTCCGGGCTGGCAGCCGCGACCGCTTCGCCTTCTCCGACCGCGACCCAGCCCAGGCGGTCATTTTCGAGTGACCGGAAACCCTTCATCCAGGCCTGCTTGAACGTCCTGCCGATGGCCATCACCTCTCCCACCGCCTTCATCTGAACACCGAGAGTGGGATCGCAGGCCGGAAACTTTTCGAATGTGAAGCGGGGGATTTTCACGACCACATAATCGAGCACCGGTTCAAAGCAGGAGGGGGTCTTGAGTGTGATCGCGTTGTCGATCTCATCCAGCCGATACCCGACGGCCAGCTTGGCTCCGATGCGAGCGATCGGGAACCCGGTAGCCTTGGAGGCGAGGGCCGAGCTCCGTGATACGCGTGGATTCATCTCGATGATCAGCATCTCGTCGGAGTCCGGATCCAGCGCGAACTGGATGTTACACCCGCCCGCGTCGACACCTATCTCGCGCATGATAGCCAGCGCCGCGTTCCGCATAGCCTGGTACTCGCGGTCCGGCAGGGTCATGGCCGGAGCCACCGTGATCGAGTCACCGGTATGCACGCCCATGGGGTCGAAGTTCTCGATTGAGCACACGACCACGACGTTGTCCGCGCAGTCCCGCATTACCTCGAGCTCGAATTCCTTCCAGCCAATGACGCTGCGGTCGATGAGGACTTCAGAGATCGGCGACGCGTCGAGCCCAAGCCGAACCTGTTCGCCGAATTCCTCACTGTTGTACGCTATCCCGCCGCCCTTGCCGCCCAGAGTGAACGAGGGCCTGATAATCGCCGGATAGCCGACATCGCCAATGATCTGGTGCGCTTCCTCCAGTGTTTTGGCGAAGCCACCGTGCGGAACCGCAAGGCCGAGGCGTGCCATCGCCGCGGCGAATTGTTCACGATCTTCAGCCATCCGGATGGCCCGCGAATCCGCCCCGATAAGCTCTACGCCGTAGCGCTCCAGCACGCCCGAGTCCTCCAGCTCCAGCGCAATATTGAGCGCCGTCTGGCCTCCCATCGTTGGCAGGAGAGCGTCCGGCCGCTCCTTCACTATGACGCGCTCAACCCACTCGGCCGTGAGAGGCTCGATGTAGGTCGCATCGGCCATATCCGGGTCGGTCATAATGGTGGCGGGATTGGAATTGACCAGGATGACCCGGTACCCCTCTTCCCGCAGGGCGCGGCAGGCCTGGGTCCCGGAATAGTCGAACTCGCAGGCCTGACCGATCACGATCGGGCCCGAACCTATGAGTAGAATGGAGGAGATGTCGTCGCGTCTTGGCATTGGGGGGCTAAGGTACATGGGAATACGCCTGTCGGAAACGCGTGGCCAGAAACAGGCGTGATCTCTCCGCGAGCTCCTAGCAGCACGACGCTAAAGGCTCGCTCCCGCGATCCCGCCTGTTTCCTGGCACGCGCATTACCAGGCTATCGAAAGGAGGGTGCGGTAACGGCGCTGAAGGCTTCGCTCCGGTGGTTGAGCGTTTCGGCTATGGCGCCGGGTTCGGCTAGGGTTTCGGGTACCGATATACGCAGTGAGGGCCATAGTCCAGCAGCTCGATCGTGGTCTCGAATACCGCTCCCAGCCTCTCTGCAACTCGCTTCGAAGCTTCGTTCTCCGGATCGATATAGCTCACAAGGGTCTTAGCCCCGGCGGCGTCCCACGCATGGTCCCGCGCCACGATTCCTGCCTCGGTGGCGTATCCCCGGCCTTGTACCTCGGGCATCAGCCAGTATCCGAGTTCGAGT
>JBDLJJ010000142.1:0-6172 GCA_039714435.1 Gemmatimonadota bacterium
GTGCTCTGTGGGCTCAGAACCCGCAGAACCCGCAGACGGATCCGGACAACCCGGTTCTCATTCCGGGCGATAACACGGCTTTTGGTGGTACCTCGGCCGAGTTCCTGGAATTTGGTTCAGGGGCCAGAGGAATGGCGCTAAACGGCGCTTTTTCCACTATCGTCGATGACGTCAACGCTCTGCACTACAATCCTGCCGGCCTTCCGCTTATGGACGGACCGCAGGCGCAGGTGACGATCATGCCTTACTTCGCGGACACGGACTACTACTGGGCGGGCCTGGCCTTCCCACTGTCCGACGGCGACTTTGGGGTCGGCTTTTTTCTAGGCCGCTTCGGATTCGGCGATTCACCCGTATTCACTGAAGCGGATCCCAACGGCACGAGTGGTGAGCTGTTCGGAGTGGACGAGGTCGTGGCCGGATTCTCGCTGGCCCACGCGTTCATCGACCGCTTCTCGGCCGGGATCACGTTCAAGTTCATCACTGACGACCTGGCCACCGGCTCGCTTGGCGGAGCCGCGGCCCGGACATCCGCTATTGACTTCGGCGTGAATTTCCACACCGAGCTCAGTAACGGACACCCGATCAAGGTCGCGTTCGTGGTCCAGAACCTGGGCGGAGACCTGACGCACTCGGGTAACGCGCTCAGGTTCACGGACATCACGCCGGACTTTCCGACGCAGAGCACCGGCATTCCGGATCAGCGGCTTGATCCTACAGGTGCCGAGGTGGAGGCTTCGCCCTTCCCGCTGCCGCGTCTGTTCCGGATCGGCCTCAACTACGACATCCTGTCGGGCGAACAGTCGACTCTGCATTTCATGAGTGAGTTCGTGGAGTCGAACAACCAGGCTCCGACGGTCGGCGTAGCCACTGAGTTCGAGTGGGAGCCGATGGACACTCCAGTGGGCGCTGCCCTAAGAGCTTCCTGGCAGGCGCAGCCGGATGCGCGTCTCCTGGGTGGCATCGAGGCCGATGGCAGGGAGACCGACGGTCTGCGAGTGGGAGCTGGCCTGTTCTATAAGATCGCTGGCCGATACCGCGCCGCTTTCGATTACGCCTATCAGGATCTTGGTGTTCTCGGCAACGTAGATGTCTTCAGCTTCACGTTTGGCTGGAACTAGGACGAGAGGCGGGAGACTGGTTTTGAAACGTAACACCGGCATCGGGTCATTGTGGCGGCCTTCGCGCTCGGAGGGTTGCCCGACCGGTTCGAGAGTAGTCAGGTCGGCGCCGTGGCTGGTCGCGGCGCTGACGATGACCCTTTGGGCTGCGCCTGCCCTGGCGCAGTCCGAGGATGCCGCGAGCGAGGGGTTGGAGGTATCACTCCACAAGACCTGGAGTCCGGGTGACGTAACGATGGTGGACGGTCTGGCGAACGTTCCTTTGGTGATACTGTCAGCCAGCACCACGGCTACGTATCGGTTCGATCTGACCATCTTAGACGAGTCCGGCAGCGCTCTGTACGAGGACTCATGGGACAGGGAGCTCAGTGAGCGGGCCGCGCTGTACGTTCAGGAGGGAAGCTCACTCCTGGAGCCGTTTCAGTTCGGCGTGATGCCCGGCAGCTACGAGGTTCAGGTGCGGGCATATCCGACCGACGCTCCTGATATGGGGCAGTCGACGAGGCTGTCCCTGGAGGCTTTCTCTGAGCGTCCGGTAGTGTCGGATCTGTTCCTGGCGAGCCGGGTCGAAGCGCTGGAAGAGGGTGCCGGTGGTGGCGGCTGGTCAGTTGCGCGCGGCGGATTCGGAATCGCCGCATCAGCGACGACACGGGTACTGCCCGAGCAGCCGCAGTTGTTCTACTACCTGGAATTGTACGCCGATCAGGCCGAGGGCTGGACGGCATCAGCCGGCGCAGGGGTGACCACCCTGGATGGACGCACCGTATATCAGACCCCTGCTACAGAGGTCGAAGTGCTGCCGGGTGGCGTGCCCTTCACCGGGAAGCTGTCCTTGGCCGGTTTGCCTGCTGGCGACTACATGCTTTCGATGAGCGTAGATGGTGCGGGCGGGACGATTCAGCAGACAGCGCCTTTCAGGATGCTGGAGCGGTCGGCCCTGTTGGCAACGAGAGACGACAGCTACGAAGCACGGCACTTTGCTTCGCTTTCCGAAGAGGAACTCGAGGACACGTATGGGGGAATCGTCGTGCTGCTGGAGGAACACGAACGGCAGGCCTTCGAATCTCTTCCCCCGGACGCGCAGCGGCGGTACCTGACGGACTTTTTCGGAGCTCGCAACCCGGATCCGTTCGCGGGCGCGAACACGTTTCTGGACGAGTATGTGCGGCGGGTGCTAACGGCGCGTTCTCGCGCGGGCGCAAGTGTCGGGATTGCGAAACGGCAGCCCTGGCGAACTGATATGGGCCGGATCCTGATTAGGGCCGGTGAGCCTGAGGACCGGGTCATCAATCATTTCCCGGCCGATGAAGGGAACCCGCTGAACAGGGGCGCCAACTCGTTCGCCGGGGAGCCACCATACGAAATCTGGTCGTACCGCAAGTCGGATGGCTATGTGTACCTTTTTGTAGCGGAAGACAGATTCGAGACGTGGCGCATGGTGTATAGCACGGACCCGAACGCGAATACGATGCCCGACTGGACGGAACGCGTGGGTGGGTCCGCGCTCAGAGACTTACGTGACAACTTTGGAATCCAGCCGAGGTTCAGGACTGGACTCGACGATAATACAAATTTGCAGTGACGCGGAAGGAACCTTCATTGGTTCTGGTTGCTACCCTGAGAGAGAGGTCATCATGAGAGTTGGCTTGGTGCGTAAAATTGGGTTCACCCTGGTCGCGCTGGGCGTTGTCGGGTTGGGTGGTTGTAACGACGACCCGCTCGATTTCGACGAGCAGACGGCCATACGCATTTCCACCAACCCGTCCTTCATGGTCGTGAGGACTGGGGATAGTGTGCAAATGGTGGCTAACGGAATCAATGCCGGTAACGAGCCCACCTTCCAGGCGGTGACCGCGACGGTCGCTACCTGCGGGGGCGCCGGTTCGATTTCGGTAATTGAGAGTGATCAGCAGACGTCCATTCAGCCGCCTCAGATTTATGAAGTGATCGGTGGCGCGGCCCTGGGCGGCGCTTGTGTGGTCGTTCAGTCCGGTAGCATCACGGACACGGTCAATGTCGTGGTCGTGGGTGGAACGCTCGACGTTACCTCCGCTCCGACGGAAATTGTAGCTGGTACCGGCTCGACCGTCGTCGTACAACTCACCGGTGTTGATGGTACGCCGTCGACGCCGTTTGACCCGGCGGACGTGGTTTGGAGCTCGGACACCCCCGGGGTCCTGACTGTCGACGCGGCTGGCAACATCACATCGCCCGGGCTGAGCGGTTCGGCGACGATCACCGCTACCTGGACTGGCACAGATGCCACGGGTACTAGCAACCAAGGTGTCAGCCTGGTGGCCACGGCGCCGGTAACTGTGCTGCCGGATGTTCCGGTCGCGGCGGCTTTTGATACCACCATGTTCGGTGCCATCGCAGCGGGAGGTCTAAACCAGGTTGCGGTGCTGGTTACCGATCAGTTCGGCAACCAGGTTGTGGATTCCACCCAGGTGCTCGGGATCACAGTGGTATCTGATGACCCGGGTGTTGCCGCCGCCAGCGATAACTTTTCCCCGGACGCGCTTGCGGCGTTGGCGGTTACTGCCACTGGAGTTTCCGCTGGCGTGGCAAACATCAGCGGTACGGTATCGACTTCCTCAGGCGATTTCGCCATTGGTCCGGAAGCGGTGTTCGTGCTCGATCCGCAGATTACGTCTCTCACTCCGGACAACGGAGGAGCAACGGGCGAGACCGTGACGATCGCCGGAACGGGTCTGTCCCTGGCTGGTTTCGCAACGACTGTGTTGGCTGACGGAAAGCCGCTGGGAGTCGTTACAGCGGACTCGGACATCCAGCTGACCGTCGGAATGGCCGCCTTCGCTGCCACCGGTGCGCACGAGATAACAGTTGATGTCGGCGGAATCACCTCGCCTGGAGCGACCTGGACAGCTAACGCTGCCTTTGACGAGAACGAGCCGGGCAACGATTTCACTGCGGGTGCGGTCGCGCTCGACTTCCCGTTCCAGATTGAAGGCGTTATCGGTCCGAGCGAATTTTTCCAGGCGTTCGGTCATTACGACCTGTACGCGATCACGCTTGCGGCTCCTGGTACCATCAACGTCGACCTGTCGTGGGGCAGTTCAGCCAACGACATCGATGTGTATATCTGGGAGGTCGCGTTCGGAGAGCCAGATGGGCCGTTCGCCACAGCGTTTGACGGCGTCCCAGGTGGACCGGATGGCTGGAGCTGTCAGTTCGCTGGTGGAACGGTTGGTGCTAACACCGAATCTACAGGACCCTGTGCGCTCCCGGCCGGCGACTATCTGGTCTGGATCTACGACTTCGGGCCGGGAACGGAAGTCTACACGGTTAGCGGTTCGCTTACCCCCTGACCGAACCTTTTGGACGGAAAGAGTTGAGTGGAGTCTCCGGCATCGTGCCGGGGGCTCCACGTTGTTCTTTGAGGAGTTCCGGCCGCTGAACCACGTCGCCATCGGCCTTGGTTCGAACTTGGGCGACCGGTTTGCCAATCTACGATTCGGCTGGCTCTCGCTCCTGGAACTCCTGAGCGAAGTGGCTATCTCACACGTATATGAGACCTCCCCCCTCCATTTCGAAGATCAGCCAGATTTCCTTAACGCGTGCTGCATCGGCGTAGCGGAGCTACGGCCCGGGGCGCTGCTGGCGCGTATGCGGCGAATAGAGCGGCGAGCGGGTAGGACCGTTCGCGGTCGACGCTACGGGCCGCGCACGCTCGATCTAGACCTGTTACTGTATGGAAACGAGTGTATTCGCTCGCCCAGACTGAGTTTGCCGCACCCACGACTGTTGGAACGTGCATTTGTCTTGGTACCGTTGGCTGAGATCGCGGGATCGTGGTCGGTGCCCGGCACCGGCAGCACGGTCACGGAAGCAGCAGCGAGAATCGAGGCGACGGGGATACGCCAACTCGACCGAATAGTTTCGAGGTAGACGGAGGCTGACGGGGTGATCAGGAAGCGTACAGGTAGGACGCGTGGCGTGAGCGGGGCATGGGTTGTTACGGCGGCGGTCCTGTTGGTTGGATGTGATGTCGGTGGTGGAGCCGCAAGCGAAGAACTGGCGGCGGATCAGTTGAGCCAGGCTAGAGTTGGCCAGGGTTCCTTAACCGCGAGTATGCCAGCCTCCGCCGCTGCTGACACTGCACTCCAGCGCCTGGCGGCGGGACTGCTTCCCTTCATGCAGGAAGCCAGCGGGCTTCCTGCCCGCGCCGCCCTGAACCTGGCCAGCCGCAGCCGGGCCGAGCTCGCCACCTTCCTGGAGCAGCAGCTGGCGGAAGACCTCCCTCCCGAGACAGCGGCATCTTTGACCCGGTCCTATGCTCGCTTCGGTCTGATTCCTGAGACTCTGGATCTTGCCACGCTGATGCGCACGCTGCTTCTGGAGCAAGTCGTCGGCTATTACGATCCACAGCGCGATACGCTGTACGTCATCGACTCGGTGCCGCTGGACCAGGTAGAGGCAGTCCTGGCGCACGAGATAGTGCACGCCCTTCAGGATCAGTACATAGATCTGGACTCCCTGATGACGTCCCTGAAGGATCAGAGCGACAGGGCCACCGCGGCGCGCGCGGCGCTCGAGGGCCAGGCTATGTTCGCCATGTACGAGTGGCTGTTCAGTCAGCTGGCGGGAGATCGAGTTGACCTCACCGAGCGTGAGGAACTGCCCCCGGCGCTGAGCGCCAATCTTCTCGCCCTGGCCGGGGCGGAATCGGCTGCGCTTCGAGATGCGCCTCGAGTCATTCAGGAGGGGTTGTTGTTTCCCTACACGGGCGGCCCCGGCTTCGTGCACAGTTTCTGGTCGCGGCGCGGCTCACGCGTTCTCCCCCTGGGCGAATCCCTCCCTGAGTCGACCGAAGCCATCATGCATCCGGAGCGCTACTGGCCGACCCGCGATGGGCCGACCGACGTATTCATAGACGGCGCCCTGCCCGACGGCTGGTCGCTTGTTTCGTCGGATGGACTGGGCGAACATGAGACCCTGGTCTTTCTGGAAGAGTTTCTTCTCGACAAGAGGCAAGCCCAGGTCGCATCCACGGGCTGGGACGGCGACAGGTACGCGCTGTACGACGGACC
>JBDLJJ010000143.1:0-6121 GCA_039714435.1 Gemmatimonadota bacterium
CTCGATAGTTTGAATCTCCATGCCTAGAACTTACTCGACCCAGGCCATCCCGTCTGGTCCGGCAGGCACGGGAAGGCGGCGAAGGATCGCTAGCGTCCCGGTATCGATCTCCACAATCTCGCTGGCTCCGGGCCGCGATACGTATCCGATTTTGGCGTCCGGTGAAAACAGCAAGCCGAGCGGCCGGGAGCCGATATTGACGGATCCCCGGAGTCGTCTCGTCTTCGAATCGAACACGGCTACCGAGCCACTCCTGTTGTTCGCAACCCAGACCTGCGCTCCGTCCGGACTGAAGCGAACCTTTACGGGAAACTGGCCACGGCTTGAGAAGGTCGTGAGCACCTCGTCGGTCCCAGCGTCGATTATGGAGACGGTATTTTCAGCTCGATTACTCACCCAAACTTCAGTACCGTCGGGTGAAATGTCGATCCCTTCGGCTCCAGCCCCCGTCGAGATAACTGTTACAGCGCCGGATATGCGGTTGATGCTACTCACTGTGCCCGAGTCGATATTCGCCACGAACAGTTTCGCATCGTCCGGCGTCGATACAATCATGTGACTGCGGTATCCGTGTGTTGGCCAAGTGTTCTGCACCGACCCGTCCCGGGTAGACAACTCTACTACAACTCGCTCCTCTTCCGCCGTTACCCAGAGGAGACTGCCGTCCCGGCTCGTCCGAACTCCGTGCAGCGCGGAGTGGCCGTCCAGTATCCAGCTAGTAACGGCTGACCTCGTCCGGAGATCGAAAACGTGAATCGTATTGCCTCCGTAGCTGGGCACGTACGCCAGGCCGCTCGGGGTGTCTACAGCTATCTCGTGCGGAAAAGATCCAGCGGGAAGAGTCTGGCCTCCGGTGCCGTCGGTCAGATCTACAAAGGCGATGGCATCGACGCCGCGGCTGACCACGGCGATCTCCTGCGCACCAGCCGGAGCGGCGAGCACCAACCCGAACACCGGCAAGTAGCGGAAGGCACGGGCCGCAGTCGAAGCGAGCCTGCTTCTCTCAGGCATCGCGGAGCAAATCGCAGCCCTTTATCTGGTGACCTGCTCCAAGAATTGCTCCACCCGTTCCCATGTCGGCTCTACATCCCCGCCGACCCTCTCGGCCACCAGCATCGAAGAACCGTGAACACCTGGCCGGGCAACGAATACCTCAATCCCCTGGCTTTGGAACAGCTCCGCCTGGGCTGCTACCGACTCCACGCCCATCTCTGACTCAGGACGCAGCACCAGAACCGGCACCTTGATCATCTCCGAGACATCTTCGCCTCTACAGTCTACCATCGGCCCACCCGAGGCGGGGGAGAAAGCAAGCGCACCGACGACGCCGGCTCGGTTCTCCGCTGCCAGGCGCAGAGTAAGGGCCGCGCTATAGCTGCTGCCCCACACGACGATTGCTCCACCATACGCCTCCGTGACGTAGCCCAGCGCAGCCTCCAGGTCGGGCGCCGCCTCGCAGTACGAAGCCGCCTCGCGTCCTAGCGCCGCCACGGTTCTGTTCTCGCCACCCAGATTGCGCCCACCTCCGGAACGCTGATCAGGAGCCAGCACCCGGTAGCCAAGCCCGGTCAGGCGGGTGGCAATGGGGCCGTACTCAGCCGGGCCGTTCGACCCCGCCTGATGAAACGCAATGATCGTGGCCCGGGTCTCACCCGATGAAGGACTATACAGGTGTGCGAAAATCGTGACCGAGTCCGTGGTCACGAACTCGACTGCCTCCTGTGCCCCGGCATACTGAGGCGCGGACAGGAGTGCGAGCATAAGGGCAAGTATCGGGCGTTTCGTCATCGGTTTGCCTCTGTAATTGTCGAGAGTCTGGTCCACCACGAGTCGGGCAGGTGCTGTCGGATCCGGTCACGTAGTTGAACACGCGAACCGGCAGGTGTCGTTGCATCGACATGCGAGCAGACGAGGAGGCTGAGCGGCGGGCGTCCCTTTAAGTCGCCGTGTCGTATCCGAGATGGGTCATTGCGTCGCGACAGGTTCGCTGAAAGTACTCAAGCTCCGTGGCGGAAAACGCCTCGCGCCATCTTCCGAAGTTCTGTGCACGGGGAGCCTCGCCAAACCCCTCGGCCGACAGTCGTGCGAGTAGATTACCGGGCCGCTCTATAGCGAAGAAATCCAGAATTCTGCCCACGCAGCTTGCCGGATCATGGACCAGGTCTTCGTAGCGTACGAGCAGCCAATTCTCGGCGGGCACGGCCTCAAGAGAAGCAAGTGTCTGCTCGGTGAACAGGCGCCAGCGATCGATGCACTGGCTCAGGTCGGGATGCCAGCCCCGCCTGTACATTGAGAGGGCCGTGTCACGACCGTCGCGACACAGCACCACCACACGGCAATCGGGAACGAGCGCGTGGAGATCGTTCAGGTGCCGGCCGTAGGGCGGCTCCTTACTGATCCAATCGAGCGTGCCCACGGTCTGCAGCGCGTGAAAATTGAGGACTCGGGAGTAGAAACGGCCGAAGGCATGGTTGCACTCCGGCAGCGAGGCAGCCGACGCCAGATCCCCCCGCAGCGCGCCGAACGCCAAGCGCACAGCGCGCCGGGGTACGATACCACTCAAACCCCGAAGCCCGAGTGCATAGACCTCGTGGCGGTCGAATCCGGGCCCGGTTACGAAATCATGGAAGTAGCGAAGGTAGCGCTCGCGGGATCGGTCCCCTCGCGGAGACTGGTAGTACTCGTAGCCGGCGTGCCGAAACTGACTCAGCACGAAGGTTCCGTGCTCACCGATCATCGCGAAGCGCCTGTCGAGGACGGCGCCGAGTAGGCGCATGAGCCAGGATGTGCCAGTCCGACCCGTGATGCCGCCAACGAAACGGTTGCTGCTCTGCGGAACGATGAACTCGCCGTCGCGTATCCGCCGGGAGGCCAGGTACCGGGATAGGTCTGATGCTAGTGTCCGGGCGCGAGTCGCTGACATCCGCAGGAGGGGACGCCTCAAAGATCGCGGCCCGGTTTCGGTCATGAGTTCCTTCGCTTAGGCTGCCTCGTTGGCCTGGCCATTCCACCTCCCGGAGAGCCGGAGCGCCAACATGGACGGTGAGCAGGCTACGAGCAAGCGGCTGATGCCTTTGCATGTACACCTGACGAGAGTCATTCTGTCGACCTGCCGGGAGGCCGACAATGGGAGGCACCACTATTGGACAAATGCAAGCGATTCGCGGTCATCGTCGGAGCGATGAAGTGCGGTACCACGTCCCTATTCCGATACCTCTCCGAGCATCCGCAGGTGGCTCCCTCCTCCATCAAGAGCCCGAATTTCTTCGCTGACGACGCTCTCTGGGAACGAGGAATGAACTGGTATGAGTCCAAGTACGACTTTGTACCAGGGCAGCACCGCACGGCACTCGAAGCCTCGACCGCGTACACTAAGGTTCCCTACATGCCGGACTGCGCTGCTCGTATGGCTGCGACGGGGAGAGAGTTCCGACTCATCTACCTCGTTCGCGACCCCATCCGCCGCATCGAGTCGCACTACACCATGGGACAGGCACGACGCTGGGATTCGACCCGGGTCACCGACTCCGCTGTACACGAGAAGGTCATCGATCTGACTCGCTACGCTTCACAGATCCGTCGGTACTACGACCGTTTCCGTGCGGACAAGATCCGCATCATCAAATTCGAGCGGCTGCGCGATGATCCGCGGGGCGTCCTTCGGGACCTGTGCGGATTCCTGGAGATCGACCCACATTATGAGTTTCCTAGCGCCGGCACGGTGCACACGGCCAGTGGGAAAATGACGCGTTGGCCCGATTGGTTCGCGAGGTTCCGGAAGTCGCCCGTAGCCCGTACGCTGACGCAATTCGTCCCGGGCCGGAGACGAATTGCTCAGCGGCTGTTCGGGATGCAATTGGTGGAACCGTTCAGACTGACGAACCCGCAGAAGGAGCAGATTTTGCAAGCTCTCGAGCCGGAACTCCTTGAGCTGCGGGAGCGATACGGTGTAGACACTGCCGACTGGCAGGTGCCGCAGACGACCTGAGCCAGTCGCACGCAGAAACGGCCGGCCCCCGAAGGGACCGGCCGCTCCGCTGCTGGCACCATCCGGCTTGCGAGCCGGAGAGCCTCCTACCTCAGCCTTTCGGCTTCGGACCTGCCTACTCGACCTCGCGGAAGATTACGCGGCGATTCTCCTGCCGGCCTTCCGGAGTGTCGTTGGTGGCGATCGGCTGACTTTCACCGAATCCGCGCACGTTGAACAGGTTGACGTCCAGATCCGGGAAATTCTCGGATATGAAGTTGAGCACCGCCAGCGAACGCTCAACGCTAAGGCCCTGATTGTACTCGTCGGTACCCACGCCGTCCGTGTGGCCCTGGATTTCGAACTTGACGCCGGGCCGGTTCCGGAGCGCCCGCCCGACCTCGTCGAGCACCGCAAAGGACTCCTGCCGGATATCGGCCTTGTCGAAGTCGAAGTAGACGTTGTGCAGGACCAACTCGCCTTCCATGATGCCTTCCTGAATCGGACTGCAGCCGAACTCATTGACTTCAGCGCCCTCGGGCGTGTCCGGGCAGCGGTCCAGGCCGTCCAGGAATCCGTCGCCGTCGGTATCCATCGGGCAGCCGAACTCGTCCACCAGCGCACCACGCGGTGTGTTGGGGCAGCGGTCCAGGCCGTCCAGGACTCTGTCGCCGTCTTCGTCGCTCGGACAGCCGGCCTCATCGACCGTGGCGCCCAGCGGAGTTCCGGGACACTCGTCGATCCCGTCGAACACTCCGTCTTCATCGCTGTCAATCGTGCATCCCACCGCATCTACGACCAGCGGCGGCGCCGTGTCGGGGCACTCGTCCCACTTGTTGTATACGCCGTCACCGTCGGAATCCTTGGGACCACCGACGAAATACGATACACCGATGCTTAGCTCAATAAGGCTCATGTTCTGCTCGGGCACTGCCGCACCCGTGAAGGCACTGCGCGTGTCCTGCAGAGCATCGGGAACCCGGTGCACACGGAGGTCGCCGCGAATCGCCACATGGTTCCACTGGAAGTAGCGCGCTCCCACACCGTAGTTGATCGAGCCTTGCGTCTCGCTGACCAGGCCATCGGGATTCCACGAAACGGCACCAACGCCAAACACCGGGAAGAGCTGAAGCCGGGAGCTGGGCTGAATATTGTACCCGACCGCCGCGCCGTACCAAAAGGAGTTCAGGTTCCGCCGCGAGCCGCCCGGAAGCGCCAGGCGCAGGAGAGAATTTTGCCCCTCGAGATTGACGAACAGGTTGAACGGCGCTGTATACCCCAGCCGTCCGCTGATGATGGCGTCTCGTCGCAACTGGTCTGACAGACCATCTGGATTGAACTCGCCTTCGTCGTTAGCGAGTCCAACGGAGGCATTTATCTCCAAGCCTCCGGTTCCCCACTTTGGAACCTGCCTCTCGATCTCCTGACCGCTCGCCTGCAGAGGACTCAGAATGACCAAGAAAAGTGCTGGAATCCATCGTTTTAGCGCACGCATAATCGGCTCAGCCGTTAGGGTTGTCTGACTGGACCACGAACTGTTGCGGCCCTTCACCCCGAGGATAAAGCAAGAAGCTCGCCCCGCTGGCACGTGTCCCGAGCGTGGTCGTAAGCGGAGAGATCACAATGGGATGCGTGCCGGATATGGCGGCAGCAGGAGTACACCGTACTACAAGTGTTGCATCGATGCAACGGTGCTCGGGAGGTAGTCGGGGCGCCCGGATTTGAACCGGGGACCTCTGCGTCCCGAACGCAGCGCTCTACCGGACTGAGCCACGCCCCGAAATGTACGAAATACTGCGGTCAGCTAAGCGGGTGACCAGATTCGAACTGGCGACCTCAACCTTGGCAAGGTTGCGCTCTACCAACTGAGCTACACCCGCACTCCCTACTGCGTAGTCTAGGCACCTTAGTCGCTTGGCAATGTGCTTTTGACTCACTTCGCTCGCAAAAGTGTCGCGCGAGCAGCGTCCGACGGCCTACGAACACTGCGGCGCGCGACGGGCGCTCTACCAACTGAGCTACACCCGCATTCCAACTTCCCGGGCAAAGCACCCGCAGGCGAATCCGCGAGAGCCACCGGTCGGATTTGAACCGACGACCGCCGCATTACGAATGCGGTGCTCTACCCCTGAGCTACGGTGGCGCCTGTCTCAG
>JBDLJJ010000144.1:0-6114 GCA_039714435.1 Gemmatimonadota bacterium
CGAGGCCGAACAGCTGCGCTGGTTCCCGACGCCTGTCGAGATAGGCGGGTGAGTTAACCGCCCGCTGTAGCGCCGATAGCCACGGGCGGGCGGACGCCATATGCGCCTGTTTGCTGCGGGCGTCATATGTCGAGTTCCTTCAGTGTTTCAAATCCCTCAGGTGTCGAATCAAACTCCTGGGGTATCACGTCGAAGTCCTTGAGTTTCTTCTCGAGATTATTGAGGCGTTTGTGAACATATGCGAGTCCTATGAGCACGATGCTCAATGCCGCCATCGCCATTGTAAGTGCAGTTACCGCTATGCCTTCCATATATTACTCCTTTGCTTGTCTTACGTGAACTTCGTCATTTGGGCCCCAGAGTGAACCCAAAGCGCCGTCTGCAATCCGCCACTGGCGCTTCTTTTCCTCGAGTTCAGCCAGCCCGTCTTCGTCTACCGAATAGTATTTTCGCTGTCGACCGGTGGGTGATGCCTGCCAATACGAACTGACCATTCCGTTGTTCTCCAGCCGGTGAAGAACTGGATACAACATGCTCTCATTCCATTTGAGCTCGCCGTGCGACAACGCGGAGACTCGCTGGATAATCTCATAGCCGTAAGAGTCCCCTTCCTGCAGTATCGACAGGATGAGTGCTTCCGAGGTCGCGGCGACTAGTTTCTTATCAAGCATCGCGTCACGATGCATCGCGTTGTGAGGTATGTCAAGAGGTAGGGGGGTAGGTGGTGATTTCACGACCATCATTCGCTTGAGGCGTGCTTAAGTGGCTAGAGGGACTCCGGACGGCTCGCTAGAGCGGCGATAGCCACGGCGAGTTCGAGACGTGGAGAAGCAGGACTATCGTCAGTACCGCGAAAGATCGCCGGCCGTATTTGTCGGACTTGCGCGCCCGCGAGACGTAGAACGCTCCGGCCAGGGCGACGAAGGCCAGTTCCACGAACCACCAGCCGTGCGGGAATCGTTGCCACAGTCCCAACCCCAAGTGAACCTCCGACCCGGGCCACAGGGCTAGATCCGGTGGGTGCATAGGCAGGTCGAGGAGGAAATGCGAGAAAGCCGCGATACTCATGATCCCCGCGATTCGGCCACCCATTCTGAGGAAAAACATTCCGAACGCGGCAGACCAGGCAATCGACATGACGAGTGAGTGAGACCAGTCGATAAAGTCCAGCGAAAAGCCGGGCGAGATCTCGGGCGTCAGTGTGACTCGCTCAAGCCCGGCCAGCACGAAAGGGCCGAACAGGAGGTCCAGCAGCCCGACACCTACGAGGATGCCCCACATGGGCGCCTTCGGCTCCTTGGCTTTGAGTGCCAGTCCGGCGGCGAAGTGGCCGGCGTACACCTACCGCGGGCCCCCGGTCCGGCCCCGGCGCGGGGAATCGAGCCAATGGATGAGCGGAACCGGGACCAGGAAGGCGACAAATACGAACACGGCAAGCCCGACGGTAGTCATGATCAGACCCTATCGCGGTCGTCTCCCGCCGGCAAACAGGCAGATCGCCACACACGCAACCAATCCTGATGAATCTCCATCATAGAAGGTGGCGTAGAAGGCTTTGGAGGAGCCGCCAGACCATCTGAACGGAGTGTGGTGTGAGGGGACGGGGTATGAAGCGATTCGTGGCCGAGCTGATCCGCCGCAAGGTGCTGAGGGTGACGGCGGCCTATCTGGTTGTGGGCTTCGCCGTCCTGGAGGCGGCGGATATACTCCGGGATACGATGCGCCTGCCACCTCAGCTCCTCCACGTGGTGACTCTGGTGTTGATCCTGGGGATTCCACTTACGGTGGCACTGACCTGGATCTTCGAGATTTCGTCCAGCGGCGTCCGCCGTACGCAGCCAGCAGCGGATGCCGAGTCCGTGTCACGCATCTGGCCGATCACGGGCATAGTTCTGCTGAGTACTCTCGCTCTGGGCGCAACAACATGGGTAATTCCCGAGGCCAGCCGTGGAAGGAGCCGGCCGGAGCCTTCTCAGGCCTCGATCGCCGTATTGCCGTTCGTGAATCTGAGCGGGGATCCAGCCAACGATTATTTCGGAGACGGCCTGGCCGAGGAGCTCACCAACACGCTGTCGCACGTCGGCGACCTTCGCGTCGCCGCCCGGACATCTTCCTTCGCCTTCAAGGGACGCCAGATCGACGCGATGGAAATCGGGGATATTCTCGGCGTCGCTGCTCTACTGGAAGGCAGCGTGCGCCGTCAGGGGAGCCGCGTTCGTATCGGAGCCCAGCTCATACGGGCGGTGGACGGCCTGTCTCTGTGGTCCCAGGCGTGGGAGCGGGAACTTACCAGCGCTAACGTCTTCGCGATCCAGGACGAGATAACGCATGCGATCGCCGGCGAACTCGAGCGCGAACTACTGCCAGGCTCCAGCCGTCTGGCGGAGCGGCGCACGGACGACATCGAGGCCTATGACCTGTATCTTCTGGGCCGGCATCAGTGGGCCAAGCGTACGGCCGACGGACTGAGCAGCGCCATCAGTTTCTTCGAGCAAGCTATTGAACGGGACTCGAGCTTCGCCCTCGCCTGGGCCGGGCTGGCGGATTCGTGGGAGGCGCGGCCTTTCTTCGATAGCAGCGTAACGATGGCCGAAGCTGAGCGCGCCGCCCGACCGGCGGCCGAAAAAGCCCTGGATCTCGCTTCGCATCTGGCCGAATCCCATGCCGCCTTGGGAGTCATTCTCTCCGACTACGATTTCGACTATCCAGCCGCCATTTCGAGATTGAACGCAGCTGTCGAGCTGAACCCCAACTATGCCCAGGCCTGGTCGTGGCTGTGCGTGGCCCAGACGATGTCCGGCGATCCGACGACGGCGCTTGCGTCCTGCGACCGGGCGGTAGCTCTCGATCCGCTGTCTCCCATTCCCAGGGTCCAGCGAGGCCTTGCCCTGATGGTGCTGGACCGCCACGAGGAAGCTCTTTACGCGTTTGTCGCGGGGGATGACCTGGGTCCGCTAAGCTGGGTCCTGGCCGTCGCTACGCGCTTACAGCTCGGCCAGACGGACGAAATCGACGAAGACCTGGTACGAACCGGGGCGGCGCTAGGCCTGCCGGATCCTCAGCGCATGAGATCGGTGGCTGCGACCATCCGCGGAGAAGGGGGGCGAGAGACTTCCCTCGCTATCCTCCACGACCTGGAAGCGGCACATCGGATAGGGTTCCTCGAGCTGGCCCCCCTGTACGCGTGGGTCGGAGCGCCCGAGGAAGCGTGGAGAGTGTTCGCGCAGGCGATCGCCGAGCGTGATCCGTGGCTGCCCTTCGCAGGCTCGGTCACGTCCTTCGCTCCGCTGCACCAAGACCCGCGTTTTGCCGCAGCGCTGGATTCACTCGGAATCAGGGGCGGTCGGTCGGCCGAGTAGGGTCCGAGAGGGAACCAGCGCAGGTTTCTTGCGTCCGGGAACCACCTCGCCACTCCGTACGTTGGAACAAATACTTCACTAATGAATAATTGACTAGTGCGGCAATCTCGTGAATGCTCGTTAGTGAGCGCATCCAGGCAGAGGTATGGGGCTTATGGAAGTACCATCAGGTCGCATCAAACAGGAGATCAAGCAGGGAAAGCCATTTGGCTCGCACGCACGTGCAGCCGCCGTGTCGCTGGTCCGAACGGTAGACATGCTGAAGGGATTCATAGGCGATGTGTTGTCGGCCGGAGGCATCACTCTTCAGCAGTACAACGTGCTTCGAATCTTGCGCGGGGCGGGCGAAGCCGGGCTTCCAACCCTGGAAATAAGAGAACGACTGCTGGAGCGGAGCGCAGGCATAACCAAACTGATGGATCGCCTGGAGCGAAAGGGCCTGGTCAGGCGAGAGCGCGGAACAGATGACCGCCGCCAGATTCGCTGCCACATCACGCCTGAGGCTCTTTCTCTTCTTTCATCTCTGGAAGCCCCTGTAGCAGCTGCCGAGGAAGCAGCGCTTGGTCTAGGGCCCGAAGACCTGGCCTCGCTGCTGGGAATCCTCGACAGGATTCGTATGCGTGTCGGCGAACAAATCGCGGCAGAACTGACGGACAGCGTGGCGGAGGCTGAGTGAGCGCCTGGCTGAAAATCAGCAGTTTCACAACCAACTGTTCACAATCAATGACGGAGTTCAACCCGATGAAGGATACACCATCAAGCCACTCCCTATCTCTGGTAGGCGGCATAGCCCGACTCGGCTTAGTCGGCCTGGCAATAGTTCTGGCCACCGCCGCGTGCGGTGACGATATGACTGAGCCGGACAATAATCCGCCTACGGCTGCCGTATCGGCCAATCCGACCCAGGTGCCACCAGGAGACGGGAACTCGACGATCGTCAGCATCGACGGCTCGGCGTCGACCGATCCGGACGGAGACGCTCTCACCTACAGTTGGATGGTGCCCAGCGGCACGTTCGAGAACGGGACCACGAACGCGGACCCGATGATCGACGTGACATTCCCGGGCGCAGCGCCCTACCTGGTCACTCTGCTGGTAAGCGACGGAAACGGAGGCAGTGACTCGGCCGAGATCACGATCGGGCTATCCGGCAGCGCCAACGTCGCCCCCACAGCGGCTTTCGTCGCCACGCCTACCACTGTGCCAGCGGGTGACGGCAACATGACGATCGTCACCCTGGACGCCTCTACATCATCCGACCCTGACGGCGAGTCCCTGACCTACAGCTGGACCGTTCCCAGCGGCACATTCGAGGCTGGCACCGATGCGAATAGTGAAATCGCTCAGGTGACGTTTCCCGGCGCCGCGCCGTACACCGTGACTTTGGTCGTGGACGACGGAAACGGGGGCACAGACTCGACCAGCTTCACCATTCAACTGAGCTGATGGATCCAGCGAGGCTCAATCCGGGAATCCTCTCGCGTGCGGCGGCGGGGTGGGGCCTATTCGCCCTCGCCGTCGCTGCGCCTGCTGTCGCCATCGCGCAGCCCGTGACTGACAGGTCTCCGAACCTCAACGGAACCTGGATCAGCTCTCCGCGAGTCTTGCACTTTCAACTTGCGCACCGGTTCGAGGTGGCGGGTGGCGACACTGACGTCACCGATATTTTCGGCGACGGCAAGATCGTCAATTATCCGACATTCGAATTCAGCTACGGTCTGGTTGATCGGGTGATGGTTGGCTTTCGGTATAGCAGCAACAGTCTGATAGCCGGCAGCTTCAACGAATGGCAGCCGTACGCCAAGACGGCGTTGATACCCAATCGAGGCGGATCCAGGCCGTCCCTGGCGCTGACAGGCGCCTGGAACTCGGCCGCCGAGAGCTTTGACGGTGAGCTTGCGTTGCAGTCGAACCCGGGCCGTTTCGTTCTGCTCGGTGCCGTGAGGGGCTTCAGCAACGGCTTTGAGAGGCCCGGAGCGGAGGGTTTTTCGGCCGTTGCCCTCGCGGCGGGCGCCGGCGTTCGCCTTACCCGATACATCACACTCTCGGCTGATGTCGCCGACGTCGTCACTGAGCCCGGCTTATCGACAGCCTGGAGTGCCTCGCTGGGCATCGGGATTCCGTACACTCCGCACAGTCTGTCGATCGTGGCCACCAACGTCAGTAGCGGGACGATGGAAGGGCAGTCGGTGGGCATCGACGGGGCTACTTACTGGGGGTTCGAGTTCACGGTCCCGTTCAGCGGGTTCGCCCGCTGGGGTAAGATTTTCGATCCGGCTTCGAGCGGTTCTGCCGCGGCGCTGGCCGACGAAGCAGCTGCGGGCGAAAGCCGAAGGGTAGTGGAGATAGAAATCCGCGGGATGAAGTTCGACGAGGCCGAAATCGAAATTCCGGCCGGCACGACCGTACGGTGGGTGAACCGCGATCCGGTGGCTCACACCAGCACCGCGGATGGCGACGCGAGTGGCGACCAGCCGGCCTGGAGTTCGCCCAGCCTGGGCCCAGGAGACGTGTACGAATACACGTTCGAGACTCCCGGACAGTTCACCTATCACTGCGTACCGCATCCGTTCATGCGCGGTGCGATCACGGTGCGGTAGCTAACCAGGGCGTTCACACTTCATTGAGTCTCGGATCTTGACCCGAGGAACATTCTAGGATAGTATCTGTTATAACAACTATCGTGATAACAGTAGTCGGAATTAGGGGCCACGTTAGAATGACGAAGCGATTGCAAGAGGAACTCAAGCAGACC
>JBDLJJ010000145.1:0-5997 GCA_039714435.1 Gemmatimonadota bacterium
GGGCCGCTTTCCGGCCGCCTGGGTCGCCGGCAATGACGGTTCAGGGGCCGCTTTCCGGCCGCCCGGACCATTTCATGTACTCGAACACGGTGCTGCAGTCGCGGCAGTAGTACTGGCTGACCGAGAGAGCCGAGCCGAAAGCGGCGAACACCTCGGTTTCGGAACCCTGGCAGTGCGGGCATTCCACCGACTCCGGAAGGTCGGCACATGGCAGGGGCTCATCGAGCCGGGATCTGCCGCTCCGCCCGGGCTTCTCATCCGTACCCGTCATGATCGTTCGGCTCAGTCCAGGAGCATGGCGCGGTTCTTATCCCCGCGCACTCCTGCCAGCGTTGCGTCATCCGGCCCTCCGCTCCCGACCCTGCGGCGTTCCGCATCCCAGCCGCTCCAGTCAGGCTCCACCGTACTGCTCCACCGTTCGCCGTCGGGTTCCACCAGGCCCAGTCCGGCGGCGTGCACGACGGGACCGACCTGGGCCAGCCACTCGGTGCGGAGCTGCGCAGGGCCGCCGGCCACGACCCCGTGCTCGCTCAGCAGGTCCCCGATCGTTCCGTCAGGAGAACCGAACCAGCGCAGGCAGGACTCCCAGGCTGGCCGGAACGCCTCGGCCAGGGCGCTTCGGCCCGCCTCGGTCTCCGCGAGCCGCGCCGTCCAGCCCCGGCCGTGCCCGATGTGAAACCTCTCTTCGTCCAGAAGCTTCTTGGCCTTGTAGTGCATGGGCTCGTACCGGCCGCGGCGCATCCCGGCGAACTGAACCGACAGAGCGGTATCGAGCAGCAGGTTGATGGCGACCAGCTCGGCCCAGTTGCCTGCCGGCTGATCGAGCAATTCGCTGCAGTGGTAGGCGGCGGCCTCGCGCTCATGCTCCAGCTCGGCCGGATCGTAGCCGAAGTCCTTGAGCATGGCGTAGACGATACGCCCGTGCCCCCACTCGTCCTGGGCCATGGCCGAGCAGGCGATCCCGGCCTCGAGCGTCGGAGCCCCGAGGATCCATTCCGAGTATCGCATCCCCAGAAGTCGCTTGTTGTCCGCCAGGGCGAGCAGCAGCGCTCCCAGGGGTTGCCGCAATTCTTCGGGCAGCTCAGCCGCGGAAGCGAATCCCTGCCCGCTCATGAACGCTCCTCCGCGCTCAGCGTGAACGGGATCTCTTCCCGGTTAACGGACTCGAACGCGCCTCTGGGAGCGATGGTCATCTCGAACCACGTCTCCTCGTCGTAAATCTGCCAGGCGTACACCCGGGCCAGATCTGCGCTGGGGGCCGTTACCGTCCCGATGTGCTCGAAACGATTCTCCCGCTTCTGGCGCGCGAACACCTCATACGGGCTCTGCCCGCTCAGTCGTCCCATTTGGTCCTCGGTCGTCCCATCAGGTTCTCGATTCCGCAGGTCAGCGCGGTTGAATGGAGACGCCCGCGCGGCGGAGCTGCTCACGGCCGCGCGGCGTAATCCTGTCTATCGTCCAGGGGGGATCCCAGGTGACCGCGATATTGACGGTGTCGAACTCCGGTTCCTGAAGAAGCCGCTCCCGGATGTCCCACTTGATGAACTGCGTGCAGGGACAGGCCGTAGCCGTGAACGAGACCGCTATGTCCACCGTTTTTCCCCGCACGTCCACAGCGTATATCAGGCCCAGGTCCGGAAGTGAGATAGGAAACTCCGGATCCGCCACCTCATGGAGCGCGCGCCAGGCTACCTCGCGCGCGTCGGCCGGAGGCGTGTCCCAGGTCGGAACCACCAGCACCAGGTCCGGATGCACGCCCATCGATTCCTGGAGCACCGCGGCGAAGTTCGTGCCGCGCTCCAGGGAAGATTCGTAGCCCGCGTCGCCACGGGCTCCGGCCCGGCGGATCTGGACGTAGTCCACTAGGCGGCCAGCAGCCCCTCGACCGCGAATCGGCTGCGCCGAACGGACTCCACGAACTCCTCGTTCATGGGACCGCGGGCACGCCAGCGGTCGAACACGGCCTCCCAGGTTATCGTCTCGTCTAGAAGCCAAACGCGATCGTCCGCATCCCAGGCGCAGGGAAGTTCGAACTCCAGCTCGACCTCTCCCGTCTCCTCGTTCGTGTGGGCCGGAACGCTAAGGCCGAGCTGCTCGCAGAGCGGAACGACGGCCTTGAGCCAGGTGGCGCGCAGCTGGTCGTTGGTCATTCCCTTGAGCTTGAAGTCGAGCTGCGCGTTGTGGCGCTTCTTGTCGTCGGGCATCCCGAACCACTCGACTCCCATCGGGAACATCCAGTCAACACCCCGCTGAACCAGTTCGCGGCCCTCTCCGCCGGCCTCACAAAGACGCCGCATCCAGACTTCGCCGTGGCGCAGATGGAAGTTCTCCTCCAGCCCGACCTTGACCAGCGCGCGCTTGAGGGGACCGTACGAGGTGTGCCGGTGCACGTCGCCCAGCAGGGTTATTCCGGCCCGGTCGTACAGTCCGTTCGCCGTCACCAGCTCGGCCCAGTTGGCGATCGGCTGATCGAAGCCGAACGGGTTCTTGAAGCGCTCCGGAGGGCGGTCATAGAGCAGCGCCGCACAATCCACGCCCAGGTCCTCCAGCAACCGGTAGGCGATGTTGGCGTGCCCCAATTCGTCCTGAATGATAGCCGTGGCCGAGACCATCGTGTTGGTGGACGGGGCGTCCTTGGAGGCCATGTAATATGCCGGTGCGCTCATCAGCTCGGTGTCCGCCTGGACGGTGAGCTGCCCGATGAGGGCCTTCTTGTACGTCTCCGTCATGTCGGCTTCTGACTCGACGATGAATCCCTCCTGGACCTTGCGCTGGAGTTCCTCGTCTGTGAATCGCGCCATTTCGGCTCCTTGGTCTAATAGGTATGCCGGTCAATCTACTCCGAACTCGACAGGAACGGATACCGGTAGTCAGCGGGGGGATCGAAGGTCTCCTTGACGACTCGCGGAGACACCCAGCGAATCAGATTCAGGGGCGACCCGGCCTTGTCGTTCGTACCGCTGGCCCGGGCGCCGCCGAACGGCTGCTGGCCGACTACGGCACCGGTGGGCTTGTCGTTGATGTAGAAGTTACCCGCCGCGTGACGCAGCTCGCGCAGCGCCTGCCTGACGGCCGTCCGGTCGTTGGAGAATACGGCTCCGGTAAGGGCGTACGGCGAAGTCTCCTCGACGAGCCTCAGGGTCTCCGTCCACTCATTGTCCTCGTACACGTGGACCGTAAGGACCGGTCCGAAGATTTCTTCGCACATCGTCCTAAAGGCCGGATCCTCGGTCAGAATGACCGTGGGCTGAATGAAGAAACCTGTCTCGTCCGAATACTCGCCGCCAAAAATGATCTCGGCGTCGGCCGAGTCTCGGGCGTAGTCGATGTACTCTGTGATGGTATCGAAAGCGGGCTTGTCGATAATCGCCGCCATGAAATTGCCGAAGTCTCGCGGATCTCCGACCCGGATCTCACCCAGCATGTCGAGTATGTGATCTCGCGTCTCTCCCCACAGGCTCTCGGGCACATAGGCGCGCGAGGCGGCGCTGCACTTTTGGCCCTGATATTCGAAAGCGCCTCTGACCATGGCTACCGCGAGCCGCCTGGGGTCGGAGGAGGGGTGCGCCAGGATGAAGTTTTTCCCGCCGGTCTCCCCGACCAATCTGGGGTATGTGCGGTAGGTGCCCAGATTCTCGGCTACGGTCTTCCACAGGAGCTGGAACGTCTGGGTGGAGCCGGTAAAGTGGATTCCGGCCAGATCCGGACTGGCCATGAGAATGCCACTGACCTGGCGGGCATCGCCGGGCACGAAGTTGATGACTCCGGGTGGGAGGCCCGCCTCCATCAGCAGCTCCATGATGTAGTAGGAAGCGAGTAGCGCCGTGTGCGCCGGCTTCCAGATGGCCACGTTGCCCATGATCGCCGGCGCCGTGGGCAGATTGCCGCCGATCGATGTAAAGTTGAACGGCGAGATGGCGTACACGAAGCCCTCCAGCGGCCGGTAGTCCATCTGGTTCCAGACCCCGGGCGACGAACTGGGCTGTTCTCGCTGAATGCTGTGCGCGAAGTGTACGTTGAAACGCCAGAAGTCGATCAATTCACACGCGGCGTCTATCTCGGCCTGGTGCACGGTCTTGCTCTGACCCAGCATCGTGGCCCCGTTGATCAAGGAGCGCCACGGACCGGCCAGTAGATCAGCTGCACGCAGGAACACGGCGGCGCGGTCCTGCCATGGCCAGCGCGACCACTCGCTCCAGGCCTCCCGAGACGACTGCACGGCCTTTTCGAGCTCCTCCGGTCCAGCCTTGTGGTACACGGCCAGGACGTGGCCATGGTCGTGGGGCATGACGACCGTGCCCGTGTCGCCGGTGCGAATCATCTCGCCCCCGACGATTATTGGGATATCGGCCTGCTGCGAAGTCATCTGGTCCAGGTGGGCCTTGATGTCCGCTCGCTCCGGCGAACCCGGCGCATATCCAAGCACCGGCTCATTGATGGGAGCCGGAGAAACGAGATCCCCCTCTATGCTTATCACCGTGTACTTCTCCGTTCTCTTGTCAGTGAGGCAGTGGAGGCCGGAAACCTGAGGCGCCCGGCCCTTGTTCCAAGTGTCCTGTGATCGCGCCGCAACCTGCCGGCGGCGCATCCTATAGAGTTCGACCCGGTGAGGCTACCTTTGAATATGCGCGATGAAGTGACACATGTAGAGACAGGACTCGAGGCTGCCTGGCGACGGTCGTCTTCGTGGGACGACTATGCGAAAAACGAGATCCTGAAGAATCCCGACCTGTGGTCGGGCGTGTACCGCACGACCAGGATTCCCGAATGGGCTACCAGGCGCCTGGCAGCTATTGGCGACGATTGGCACCTCCTGGTGCTGGCTGAAGACTGGTGCGGCGATGCGTCCAACACGGTACCGCTCATGGCCAGGCTGGCCGAGGCCTCCCCGGGCCTGCAGTTGGGTATTTTGAAGCGGGACGAGAACGCGGACCTCATGGACCACTACCTGACCGACGGGAGTCGCTCGATTCCGATCGCCATCGTCCTGGATGGCGATTTCCATCCGGTGGCCCGCTGGGGCCCGCGGCCGGCTGAGCTGCAGAACTTCGTACTGTCGGAGAAACGGGCCGGACTCAGGCCCAAAGCGGACATTTACAGAGATGCCCGGCGCTGGTATGCCCGGGACAACGGCGAAACAACGCTGGATGAGCTCATCGGGGCGATCGAGAACGCAGCTGAGAGCAGGCCGTAGCGCCGGTCGTAGCGCCCGTCGTAGCACCGGCCGTCGCGCCGGAAGGGAATCTCACCACTCGCTAAGCAGCGCTCCCCCCTACAGACATCCGTAGGAATCCCCTCTAGGTTACAGGTGACAACCTTTTCTCGGAGGGTGAAATGCGCGAGCGGAATCCGGCCCCAGGACAGACCTCCACAGCAGCGAGGCTGACGCGGCGCTCCCTGATAGTGTTGGCGGCCATGCTCGCCGCTGGATGCGGAGCGCCGGCGGTCGAGAATGACGACGTAGTTCAGGCTGAGACCAGGGATCCGGCGGATGAGTTGCTTCTGGCATCCGCCAAGATCGGACTCCCGCCCGAAGGGCTGACGCAGTCCGACCTCCCCGATCCGAACGGAGCGGGGGCGGCTGCCCTGCAGGCTTATTGTACTGAGTGCCATGCCCTGCCGGCGCCGTCGGCGCACTCCGCCACGGACTGGCCGGCCGTTCTGCGGCGGATGTGGCTGCGCATGGGTCCTGGCGAGGCGGCGTTCGCCGTTCCTGAGCCCTCGGAGGCGGAACGCTTCGTCATGATAAGGTATGTGATGGACAACGCCCTGGAGGTGAGCGAGATGACGCTACCGGACCTGGCCGGGCGTGAATCGTTCGAGTCGACCTGCAGCCGCTGTCACGAACTGCCCGATCCGAGACAACACTCGCCCGAAGACTGGGCCGCCGTGATCAGGCGCATGGCCGACCATACGCAGGAGATCCTGGGCGAACCCCTGTCGCGAGACCAGTATGAAGAGATTACAGGCTACCTGCGAACGATCACGAATCCGTAG